>JBLHJZ010000031.1:0-15014 GCA_047619515.1 Saprospiraceae bacterium
TAGACATTTTTCAGCTCTATTTCTTTGAGGTCGAGGTTCAGTTTGCTCATATCAAACTGATTGAGTTGGCGCAGAATCGCTTCTGTCTCCTGATCAGCATTTATTATATTATTATTTTTCCGGTACTTAGAAAGGCGAAGGCTGGCTACTTTCATTTCATCACCCAGACTGTCCAATTCGGTATCGATAAATTGCAAAATCTTACTGGTCTTTGCCGCTTTCCGCTCCCCATTAGTTTCGATATAAGTATCCAGCAAAGAATTTAAAAAGTCAGCAGCTTTCTGAGGATGAACGTGTTTGTAATGTATTTTAACAATAAACACTTCCTTGTCTACCGGGCTGCAAAAGAAATTACTCTTGTCAATAGCTTTGACCAACGTCTCAATATTATTGACCCGAAATATAAATGCATCGCCAATTTGCAAAGTCTGTGGATTCTTCTTTAGGAACTTTTCATTTCTACGTATACGATAGGAAATCGTCGTGCTGTCCGTATAGGCTTTATTGATTCTTAGCGAATGGGTATAATCGGTATACTCAAAATCCTTATAAAACCGAAATTTGCCATTACCGGCATATTTCAGGTAAATATCTTTATCATAACCCAAAGTATCGAGTATTTTATAATCTACCTGAAACGGAGTTTCTTTGTATAATTCTATATTCCGTGTATCTGAAACGCGATAATAGGAAACATCGAAATCCAGTTTTTGAATGGCTTTGCGTTGAAGGGTTTTAGTTTTAAAAACCTCTACTTCTGTCAAAAAATTACTGCCTTGGGCCGCAGATGTTTTTTCTTCAAACAACTCAAAATTCTTATCTCCATGAGAGCGGTTGTCCAGCTTTATTTTTGCACCGACTTCATACTCAGGAATCATATATTGCAAGGCATTACTAGCTGCAAGATAGCCCAGGACCATGATCGTCACTATCAATGGTAGTCCCTTAAAGACAGGAAGAATGAACAGCCTAAATTCTTTGAATATATTCATTTATTTTCTAAGACTTGACAAAACAAGGATAACCCCTGTCAAAATACTCACTACTGGAATGACACGACTAGTAGTAATATCAGAAGCTTTCTTTTTCGTTGGAGGCACATAAACAATATCTCCGGGCTTGAGTAATGCATTTTGAGTATCAAGCGATTGTAATCTGGAAAAGTTGATGGGAAATTTCACCATCTTTCCATTTACCGCTCTAATAAGCTGAATATCATTGAGTTTAGCATATTTGGTATAGCCCTCCGTTTGTCCTAGTAATTCGACCAAAGTAAGTTCTTCATTATCCAATTGATACTTACCAGGCTTGTTCACTTCCCCGAGTATGGTCACAAAGTGATTGACCACCCTGACATTGATCACCGGGTTTTGAATGTGCTTTGCATACAACTCTTCCAGAAAATACCCCGCCTCTTTGACATTATAATTTTTTAGGTTTACCCGGCCGATTTTGGGAAGATTCACCTCCCCTTCCTTATCCAACATGACCCATCTGCCGGTAGATTCATCCGAGACAAAAGGGCTGTTGATCGAACCAATACTCAATTCATTGTGTCCCCAGATGCTGATAGTTAATTTATCACCAGGAGCTAATTTGGGTACCTCAGGATTCATTAATACGAATTCTGTCATTTGACGGGCAGGGATTATGTCCGATTCAAATACCAGCGGTGTTTTACAAGACGTGAGTATTATAATAAAGAAGAGAATAATGCTTAGAAATAGTTTGTTCAACCTTCTACTGTTCTGCATATAGAAGTTCTTTTAAAGATTATTTTGGGTTACCAGTGATTACAAAACTCACAGATTATTAAGCAATAACATGTTAGTATATTTTTTAATACAAACAGTGTACCGAAAAGAGAAAATGAGGTAAATATTGCTGTTTCTTGTTTTGGTATTGATTTTTGCAAATGAAGGAATTACCTATCCTCAGCTGTTTCTGCTATCAAAAGGAATGGAAAATGATACTTAGAGTGTGTGACATATTGCCGGAAACTTGGTTCAAGCTATTAGCTCTTGGCCTTTAGCGGTTGGCTTCCCTCCCGCGCGTTATAGGACGCGATAAAGAGAAGTTAAAAGCCGCAAATAGCTCACGCACTCTGATACTTTGAAATCGGATTTTTTGAAATTCATCGGAAAAGAACCTTCGACAAAGCAACTGGCATCACCGGATCATCACTCCCTTCTTATTGAGAAAAGGAATCACCGTAAAATTGATACTTGAAATACTGCCTTTGACGAAAATGTATTTCTTGTCGTACATATACCCGTCATACTGAAAGCTCACCCAATATTCATTAGTGATATCAAAAAGTCTGGTCTGGATAGGTTCAATTTTTTCGATCTGGAGCGGGCCGATTTGTTCAAAAAAATGGCGGAGAGTAGTCGTAGCGATATTTTCACCTTCCAGCTCTCCATAGCCTTTAGAGTTGATCAGTACATTGGTGATCGGTTCTTCTTTTAGGTTCATGATATAGACGTCCCAGAGCTGATCGTCTTCATTTGGTACCACAGCGATTGCTAAATCCTGGACTTTTTGATGAGGAATATCCTTTTTCATTTGTTCTTACTAGTTTTCACTGAAATAATTGGAAGAATCCCGTTAATTTTGAAACGGATGCCTGCGACTTAGCATTTTATTATTTAATTTAATGTTGCGAATATCTTCGACTTCAAAAAGTCCACAGTCTTCAGTTGGCAGTCAGCAGTCTGATCCTACAAAAAATTAAGTAAAGATCGTTATTTTTAGCAGAATCAGATTGCCCACTGAGAACTGTAGACTGCCAACTATAATACTTCGCAACTTAAATTATTTATTAAGTCCTTAGCATATCTTTTGCTCAACAAAAACGAAACCAAACAGCTCTTTAAAATGTTGCTTCAAATGCTCTTTTACTAATTTCAGGTCTACTTCAAACCCTAACTCATGTTGAAGAGAAGTGACTGTTTTATCTGCTTCATTTATACCACAAGGTACGATATAATTAAAATAATTTAAATCTGTGTTTACATTAAATGCAAAGCCGTGCATAGTGACCCATCTGCTCAAATGTACGCCGATAGCACAGATTTTTCTAAAAGGAAGTGTTGCTGTTTTATCCAGCCAAACCCCGGTGAATCCTTCTTTACGGATGCCCTTCAAGCCAAAATCGGCAAGGGTTCTTATCACTGCCTCTTCCAGATAGCGCACATACTTATGTACATCGGTAAAAAAACAATCCAGGTCAAAGATCGGATAGCCAACTACCTGACCTATGCCATGAAAAGTAATATCTCCTCCTCTATTAATTTTATAAAAATCAATCTGCTTATCGTTAAGGTTTTCTTCGGACAATAAAAGATGATCAAGAGAACCACTTTTGCCTAAGGTAAAGACTGGTTTATGTTCACAAAACAAAAGATAATGCTGTTGTAATTTAAAGGCTGGATCTTCTGTTTCCAGGTCCCTGTTATGGCGTTTGACCGCTACCAGCTCATCAAGTAAACCTTGCTGATAATCCCAGGCCTCCTTATAATCGATTGATCCAAGATCTTTAAAAATCACTTCTTCCATGCTCCTTAAAACGTTTTTTCAATAAAGAAATTTAGGCTTTGTAGTCCGCAAATATAGGAAAAGTAATTTTGGTGTCGAAAAATATAATTAGCATAAAATTGCAGCAATTTAAATGATGATTACATACTTCACGGTCATACTGCGACCTCTTCAAGGTAGGGTGTACAACCTGTAGGAAAAAACCTCTTTTTTAATACCCACGAAGTGATTGAATATCCATATAAAGAGAGTTTTCTTATAAAGGCCATATAAAATTTATCCATATTAAAGAAACTAATATAAGTAAATGTCGTACATCAAGTAGTTCTAAACCAATTCTTAAAATCAAACCTTTCATTATGACTAACAAAAAAGTCCTTTTTGATGGACAATCTGAAGTTTTAGCCAATTTTTTTGCCCAGCAACTTCCAACTACCTACCGTAATGCTTACAGCATTTTACTAAATTTAAAATACCCAATCCACGACCTACAAACCCTTTGTACACAACTCGAAAAAGTAAAAGACGAAGACTATGTGAAAGATTTAATTACTAATACTTTCGCTCCACATGATTATGGTCTGGATTCAGTGTACAGCGCGCTCGAAAAATTTACAGCCAATGTAAATAATACAAGACAAGTCGGTAGTTGGCCAGGTACCACGAGCACTCCTTCCGCATGGAATGGTGCACCCTCCACCAACACTTTCAGAACTGCTTTGGAAAATCAGACTACTCCAACGCCCTGGGGTTCTTATTCCCCTAATACCTGGAATAGTCCAGTCAGAATGACTCAAAATCTTCCAAATACCCGATGGGAATTCGGTGCTGATGTTTGTGGAGAAACTGCTTGTAGCCTATTTTGTGATATGGTCAATAGAGGATGTGACCCGGTAAGTGCATATGATCATTGCCATAGTTGTGAAGTGACTTGTAGAAGTGTAGTACCTAATTACGGAACAGATGTAGTAGCTATAAGAGCTCGGGCTATCTTTGTTCAGAACTACATTATCATGGGCAAGGATGTTACACAATGCAATTGGTGTGTGCAATGCTTCCTAAATACTTGCAGCACTACGATGACCAAGGTCACCGGTTCGTCGACTATGCCAAATGTCGCCACTACTGTAAATAAAAAGATGGTAACAGAAATGGTGAATTAAGAATTATCCATTTAACCAGTACATTAAAGAAAGTAAACGTTATTTAATACTAATAACTTATAAATACTTTCTGGCCCGGTTTCGACCGGGCCTTTTTATTTGAGTGGCTGACATTTTGCCAAAAACTTGATTCAAGCTATTCGCTTTTAGCACTTGGCTTCCCTCATACGCGTTTATAGGATGCGATATTGGGCAGCCAATTGCCAACGACTAAAAGCTAAAAGCCGCAAATAGGCAACGCACTCCTTTTATTTTATAACACTTTTCAGGCTCAATAGATTAATCGCATTTTTACTTAAGCCTTTGATACTTTTTTCTGCAAATAAGGCTGTTTCATCATAAAACAGGAAAATTACCGGGGCTTCGTCGATCAATATACGATCCATCTGGTGATAGAGATCATAACGTTTTTGATCATCGTTTTCTTCCAGCGCCGTTTCGTATAGTTCGTCAAATTCCGGATTGGAAAACCGGGTATAATTCGGGGGTGCCGGGTTTTTACTATAAAAAACAGTAAAGAAGCTTTCTGCATCGGGATAATCAGCAATCCAGCTTCCGCGAAACATTTGTACCTGGCCTTTAGTCATCATTTGCCTCAATGTGGCAGATTCTATAACTTCAATATTTACCTTAACCCCGATGTCTTCCCATTGACGGGCGATGAAAGTACATAGATCCTGATAGTCTTTGTTGGTATACAGCGAAATCTCTGAAAGTCCATCACCATTTGGGTAACCGGCTTCTTTCAGCAAAGTTCTGGCTTTGTCCGGATCGAAAGCATATCCTTTTACGCTACTATTATCGAAAGAAGGAAGTCCGCGCGGTACAAATCCGGCATCAGCGGCTTTACCCACATTATTGCGAAGTGTTTCCAGCATTTTATTCCTATCAAAGCCATAATTTAATGCCTGCCTTACTTTTTTTGATCGTAAGGGATTCTTTTCGTCACCTAATTGCAAATTGATACCCAGGTATTCTGTATTCAAAAACGGGCTTTTTAAAAATTGTAAAGTTTCTTTCTTATCGGGTTGTAAGGCTCCGTCAGTGGTCAGTAGTTCATCGACATAAGAAGATTCAAGCCCCGACATGAAATCCAATTTTTGGTTCATCAATTCCAGATAAGCGGTTTTGCGGTCTCCGATAAAATTTACCCGGACGGCATCCAGATATGGCAATTGCTTATCCCCTTCTTTTTCAAAATAATTTTTATTCTTTACTAAAAATAGCGACTGATTCTCCAACCAGTTTTTAAACATAAAAGGGCCAGTTCCTACGGGATTACTGCGAAATTCTTTTCCGTATTTTTCAATAGCCTCCCGAGGCACTACAGAACAATACTGCATAGTCAGAATACCCAGAATCGGTCGAAAAGGGGTAATCAGTCTCAATTCAAAGGTATTTTTATCAATCTCAACAAAAGGTTGTATCTCCGCTACTCTTCCTTTGAATATCCAACTACCGGGAGAAGCGACTTCATCACTAATAATCCGATTGAAACTGTATACAAAATCCTTGGCGCTTACCTTTCGTCCCCGCCCTTCTTCAAAAGCTCCATTATCATGAAAATAAACATCTTCCCTTAATTTGAATCGGTAGACTTTTCCGTCTGCTGATATTTCCCAACTTTCAGCGATTGCAGGTTTAATATTTAGCTGTTCATCCAATTGGACTAATCCATTATACAAGTGATCGATCGCCCAAATATTATTTTGGCTTTTCGCAAAAGCCGGATCCAGCGAGGTGATAGAATTAATCTGGTTGTATCGAAAAACTGTTCGTTCGGAAGTATTGGCTTTCTCTTCTTTATCCCCGCAGGCTAAAAAAAGGCTGAGCAAGAAAAAAAATAGTATTCTTTGAGTCATATTATATATTTTGTATTAGTGTGGCAAAAATATATTTTTTAATGCGCATACTTGAATTGTTTTGGATGTAAATGGAATATTTGACAATAGCTTATTACATTTGCGTCTGTTTAGAAAAACTAAAAAACATTAAACAATGGAATACCGAAACCTCCTGATCCTTTTATGTTTGTTTATCCTTGCCTGTGAAGGAGAAGTGAAGCAAATAGAAGATGCGACTAAAGAAAACACTCACGGACACACTGAAACAGCAGCAGGTTCTGATCCTGCCTGGGTACAAGCATCCCTGACCTATAAGCCAGAGACTAACCTTAAAAATGTTCAGCAACTCACTTTTGGCGGTGATAATGCGGAGGCATATTTTAGTTTTGATAATAAATACCTGGTATTTCAGGCTTCCAATGAAGCTTGGGGAGCGAAATGTGACCAGATTTTTTATATGCCTGTGGAGGGTAATGGCGGTGAAAAACCACCAATGATCAGTACCGGAAAAGGGAGGACTACCTGTTCTTATTTTATGCCGGGGAACAAAGAGATCATCTATGCCTCCACTCACTTGGGTAGTGAAGCATGTCCGGTGGCTCCAAGATCTGTTGACGGGAAATATGTTTGGCCGGTATTTTCTGACTTTGATATTTTCGTAGCGGATTTGGAAGGTAATACCACCAGGCAGTTGACGAAGTCTCCTGGATATGACGCTGAACCTACGATCTCTCCTGATGGCAAAAAGATAGTATTCACCTCTACCCGATCCGGGGATTTGGAATTATATACCATGGATATTGATGGATCTAATGTAAAACAGGTTACTTCAGGTCTTGGATACGATGGCGGCGCTTTCTTTTCACCTGATAGCAAGCAATTGGTCTTTAGAGCTTCCAGGCCTAGCACGGAGGAAGAAATCACCGCATATAAGGACTTTTTATCTAAAGATTTGGTGCAGCCATCCGATATGGAAATCTACATTTGTGATGTCGATGGTACTAAACTCACTCAGGTTACCAAATTAGGTGGCGCTAACTGGGCTCCATACTTTCATCCTTCCGGTGAGAAAATTATCTTTTCGTCCAACCATCATAACACAGGTGAGGGAAGACCTAAATTTAACTTGTTTATGATCAATGTCGACGGTACCGGCTTACAGCAGATTACCCATGATGATGTTTTTGATGCCTTTCCTATGTTTTCTTATGATGGTAAGAAACTCGTATTTTCTTCAAATAGAAATAACGGCGGGACTCGTGATACGAATATGTTTATTGCAGAATGGGAAGATTGAGGAAGATAGCTGTTAAATAGGTAACTTCGGGTTACCTATTAACTTAAACCGTAGCGAAAGTTAACTGGTAACTTGAAGTTACCAGTTCACTATGCCTAAAACTCAAGAAAATTATCCACCAATTGTTGCATAGACTTAATCGTAGTTTTATCTATAATAAATCCTTCCTCATCAGAAATTTCATTAATGGAAGAAATTGGTAGAATACCCGGTAAGACGATCGTACCTACATGAGCCAGACTGGCGCTTAGGTGATCAATACCCCGAAGATTACCAGCCTTGCCGGTGGCCACTCCAACCAGAGCCGCTTTTTTACTATAAAATGTTGACTTGTATTCGCGGACGGAACAAGCATCAATAAAAAGCTTCAGAATACCCGGGATACTGCCATTATATTCAGGAAATACAAAAATGAACTTACTGGCAGGAATCATATAATGATCCTGCAATTTCCGGAGCCCCTTGTTCTGTCCTTCGGTCTGATACATACCGGCATGAATAAAATCAAGTGGCAATTCTTCCAGATTCAGCAGCTCTACATGTTCAACTGTCCTCAGCCTTACCAATTCATAAATTTGCTTTGCAATTAGGAAGGTTCTGCTTTTTCGTCTGTTCGTTCCTGAAATAACGGTAATCATAAGATCTTTCAATTTATTAAGCGCAAAGATAAAATATTAGGTGAAACATCGTCCCTACATTTATAAAAAACCAAAAATCAAAGGATATGTTCTAAATCGTAGTATATTTACACTCTTGAAAATCGAATAATTGAAAGATGAAAATCACATATTACGGACAATCTTGTTTTGGTATTGAAATTTCTGGAAAAAACCTGGTTATTGATCCATTTATTACCGGAAACGAATTAGCAAAAAACATTGACTTCAATGCAATTAAGGCTGATTATATATTAGTTTCGCATGGTCATCAAGATCATACCCACGACCTGGAAGCGTTAGCAAAAAACACCGGGGCAAAGATTATTTCTAACTGGGAGATTTATAACTGGATCGTCAAAAAAGGTTTTGAAAATGCTCACCCGATGAGCACAGGGGGGAAATGGAAATTTGATTTTGGTACGGTTATGTGTGTCGTTGCCCAACATTCTTCAAGCTTTCCGGATGGTACGTACGCCGGCAACCCCGTGGGGTTTGTGGTGTGGAATGACCAGGAGGCTTTTTACTTTGCAGGAGATACCGCTTTGACTTTTGATATGAAACTGATTCCGATGTTATGCCCAAAACTTACTTGCGCTATTCTACCTATTGGGGATAATTTTACAATGGATGTTACACAGGCAATTATCGCAAGTGATTTTATTGCATGCGATCAGATTATTGGTTGTCATTATGATACTTTTGGATTTATTAAAATAGATCATGACACCGCAAGAACCGCATTTACGGCAAAAGGTAAAAATCTAAATCTCATAGAAATAGGGAGTACTATTGAGTTATAGAGCCTATTGGTTCAAATTTTTTAACACTCAATCGAAATAATTAATTAAATGGGAAAAGTAGTTGCTATAGCAAACCAAAAAGGAGGAGTAGGGAAAACTACCACTGCGATCAATCTCGCAGCGAGCCTTGCTATTTTAGAAAAGAAGATCTTGATCATCGATGCTGACCCTCAGTCTAATGCATCTTCGGGTGTGGGTATTGATGTAGAAGAAGCCGAATATAATACTTATGATTTATTAGTGCGTGGAGAAGACCCCTCAAAAGCAATTCTGGCTACCGAAACGCCTAATTTATTTATCATTCCTTCCCATATCAACCTAGTGGGCGCAGAATTAGAATTGGTCTCCCGAATGAGGAGGGAATTTATTTTAAAGGAAATTATTGATCAGGTCAAAGACGATTTTGACTATATTTTCATTGATTGCCTGCCCTCTCTTGGTTTGGTCACTATCAATGCCTTAACTGCTGCTGATTCGATATTAATCCCTGTTCAATGCGAATTCTTTGCTTTAGAAGGACTCGGAAAACTGATGAATACCATTACCTTAGTCAATAAGCAGTTAAACCCGGATCTTGAAATTGAGGGTATCCTGCTATCTATGTATGACAGGCGTTTAAGATTAGCCAATGAAGTCGTCAGTCAGGTTCGGGAATATTTCAAGGATATTGTTTTTGATACTGTCATTCATCGAAATTCGAAGATCGGAGAAGCTCCAAACCTCCATGTGCCTGTCCTGCTTTACGACGCATCAAGCAAAGGAAGTATCAATTTCCTGAATCTCGCGGAGGAGTTTTTAAATAAAAATGCAAAAAGAGAAAAAGCTGCTGCTGAATCTGCTGCCCTTGATAAAAAAACGATTAAGTAATAGCCTTTGCAATAAACAGCAGAAATCAGCCTGATTTTTTGCGCTCACCTGATAACGAATATTTTAAAATATGGCAAAATTTAAGAAGAAAGATATGGGAGAAGGGCTCAAAGCTTTGTTTTCCAATATCGACCAAAAAGTTAAAGAGCAACCCGAGGAAGTCGTTAGAGAATTATCCAATACTATTGCATTCGTACCTGTCAATCAAATAGAAGTCAATCCTTTTCAGCCACGGAAGGAGTTTGATGAAAACGATATGACCGAACTCGCTGATTCGTTAAAAATACATGGTCTTATCCAGCCGGTTACTGTCAGAAGATTAAATAATACTAGTTATCAGTTGATCTCCGGTGAACGAAGATGGAGAGCCGCACAGCTTGCCGAAATGCCCGAAATTCCGGCTTACATCCGTGCCGTCGAAGGGGATCAGCAAATGTTGGAAATGGCAATCATCGAGAATGTTCAACGAAAACAGCTCAATGCCATGGAAATCGCTGTGTCTTACCAGCGACTTATTGACGAATGCGATTTGACCCATGAAAAAGTAGCGGAACGGGTTGGAAAAAACAGAACCAGGGTAACTAATTATCTTCGACTGCTCAAACTTCCTCCTGATATCCAAAGGGCTTTAAAGTTGAATGTTGTCTCTATGGGGCATGCCGTAGCTTTTGCCGGTGTAGAAAATATTTTGTTGTTGAATTCCTTGTTTAAGGAAACAGTAGACAAAAGCCTTTCTGTCCGTGCTTTAGAGCAACTGATCAAAAATGCCAATCAGCCTAAAAAGGCTGCAGCGAAGCCTTCTCCCCTTCCTTCAGATTATCAAAATATTCAAAATAAACTCAGAAATTACCTGGAGGCACAAGTTGAAGTAAAACTTAAAGGAAAAGGGAAGGGAAGTATTATAATTCATTTTGACTCTGATGAGACTTTGAATGACTTGTTGGAAAAAATGGAGGAATAAATGCTGCCTTTTATTCGTTAAGCTTATCAATGAAATCCTATAATTTATTATTGCTATTTGCACTTTTTTCCTTTCCTCTGGTAGCCCAGGAGGAAGTACCAGTAGATCCTGTGTCTACTCTTACAGATTCCTTGAGTATTGTTTCTCCTGTCACTACACTTGTCGCATCAGATAGTATCAAAGAAACTAAAACAAAAACAAAAAAATCGCTCCGAGACTTTTTCAAAAAAGATTATCCGAATCCTAAAAAAGCAATGTTATTGTCTTTTGCCATTCCAGGAGCCGGGCAGATTTATAATAAAAAATACTGGAAAGCACCCTTCGCTTTGGGTGGTACCATCGCCATGATTTTCGTGGTGAAGGGCAATACGGAGAACTACCGTTTTTTAAGAAAAGAATACAAAGCACGGGTAGATGAAAATCCAGAAACTATACAAGACCCAAGATATACCAATTGGGCAAACGAGGATATCAGAGCCGAAAGAGACAAATGGAACAAATGGAAGGAAATGTCCTATATAGGTTTGGTACTTATCCAGGCACTTGGTGGCGTCGATGCTTTTGTAGATGCACACATGGCCGGATTTGAAATCAATGAGGATCTTTCCATGAAAATCAAGCCTTCACTCGAAGCCACTACTGCAAGCGGAACTGCGCTGGGGATAGGGCTTAGTTTTCAGCTTACTTCTTCTTCCCCACCCCAGCCGAAAGATTTTTTCTCCCGGAGCTATTAGACATTATGCAAAGATCTTCGGGGTAGGCCGTTCAAAAGAACGTGTTTCACTTGAATTTTTTGAAGCTACTTTTGGGTTCCCGTTTTAAGGTTGAAAATTTGAAATAAATCCCCTTTGTCCTTTTTTCTTAGCAAAAAAGGACCAAAAATCCAAGGCTGTATTCTTTTCTTAACACTCCAAAAGCACACAAAATCCTAAATTCTAAAAACTCGCCAACTCACTGCATTTTTGATTATACAAACCGGATTATGATAATTTTTAGCTCATATTTAAAATAGAATAAGGCTCAAACAGTTTAGAATTCTTAACGGATTTTCTGCACTTTTTCCGCTAAAAAGAATAAGGCCGTTCCACCTAACTTTTGGCATTCTGCGTATCAGAGCAATGATCGGAATTGGCTTATAAAAATTACTGATTTTGAACAGCCTACCCAAGGCGTTTCCCGAACAACGTTGAGGGAAAGTCCAAGTACCAAATAAAATCTAATAAATGTCCGCAATATTCATTTTTCCAATTCTTTTTTTGCGAACTTGTATTAGGTTTTGTTGTTCAACTAATAACCTTTGTTTATGTTTTTTTAATAACAGCAGAGAAAATGAGAAAGCGCTGAGATTATAACCTTTTTCATGTCTCCATAATCGCTACAGATGAAAAATATTCTCTTATTCATTATCGCTACCACCTCCTTTTTTTCTTGTACATCCGCGGATTCTCCCTATTCACCAGATCAGCCATATGCGTTAAAAGTCGCCGACAATACTAATAAATTCCACGACTATTGGTATCAGGGTAAAGCGGAGATTACCAGCTTCGATTTAGAACAGGCACGATATGGAGAACTACATCAGGGGAATGCAGTTTTGATCTTTGTCACCGAGGATTTTTCAAAATCGAAAAAAGTAAAACTGGATGAGCCTTCCAAAACGCCAAAGGATGCTGTTTCTGTTTTAAAACTAAATGCTACCCGAAAATTTAATACAGGGATTTACCCTTATAGTATGATGACCTCGTCTTTTACACCGATCGATATAAAAAAACATAAACATAGCTTGAAAGTATCGACCAGTTCACAAGAATGGTGTGGCCATACTTATATGGAATTAGAAGAAGGAAAGAGTCATTTCAATTTTGAAGTAAGATCATACTTCGAATCAGAAGGAAATATTGATAGCAAGGTGGAAAAAGCATTTCTAGAAGATGAAATCTGGACCAGGTTAAGGATCGACCCGAAAAGCCTGCCTACCGGAACTTTTGAAATGCTGCCGGGGACGATGTTTGCGAGATTAAGGCATATTGATTACCAGGCATTTTCTGTAGAGGCGGAGATAGTTTCGTTTAAAAACAACAAAGATTTAATGACCTATCAGGTGAGGTATTCGGGTATCAACAGAACGCTGGATATTCATTTCCAAAAGGATTTTCCCTATGAGATTGAAGGTTGGGAAGAGACCATGACATCGGGTTTTGGTTCAGGAGCTAAAACGCTAACAACTCGTGCAAAAAAGAAAAAATCCATTATGACAGATTATTGGACTAAGCATAATAATGCAGATTTGGGCCTTAGGGAGGAATTGGGGCTGAATGATTGATAGCTCTTTTGTTTTTTCTAATGCTAAAATAATAAAAATGTGGCACCCTAAAAACACTACACCCATTCCGAGAGCTATCTTTATTTTGGCTTTACTATATTGTAGTGTAAGCCTTTTAACCGCACAGGATTTATTCCCTTTTATTGACGCTTGCAAAACCTGTAATGGCAAAGTCAAAAGCATAAAAACCATACAAAAAGTAGATTTCAACGATTATCAAAGCCCACTTATTTATAAAATTGATGAATATAACAGCTACGACCGATTAGTAAAAACGGAGATTTCTATTGACAGATATCTCTCAAAAACTATTTACTACGGATATAAGGATAGCTTATTGATTTACGAACATCACCTCACGCCGAATGAGGAGGAGTTCTTCCTTGTTTATCAATATTATAGAAAAAAAATACCTGGAAAAATTGTCAAGGTCAATAATAAAAAGCAGATAATTCAGTATGCAGAGCTTAAGTATTCAGAAGATTTCAAACCTATTTATCTCCACTTTTATAACCTGCTTGGAGAAGTATTGGAAAAACGAAGTGTAGAATATTCCAGTAATAATCAGGTAGTCATTCGTTACTTTAACCCAAAAAACCAGCAGTCTATTCTTCAAAGATTTGAGCTACTATGCAAATATAATCAACCTGAAAAACTAAAGAAAAAAGATTTTAAAGACCTGGTCACCAAACCTCTTAACTTTGAGATTGAAGATAAGCTGCTTAGAGTTGTAAAAGCAGTCAAAACTGAAAACAGAGAGGAAATACAAATCGAAGAAGTCAGCTATGATGATGCTGGCAACTGGCTCAGTAAAAAGACTTTTGAGCTCAAAAAAAATAAAAATAAGCGCAGGTTAATCAAGGAGATTAAACGGGAAATTGTTTATTATTAATAACTGATCCCCACCTTTTTATAAATAAAATGAAGCAACCAGGCAGGCCCGATCAATAAGAACTGTACATCTTCCAGAAAACTAGGTTTAGCACCTTCGATTTTATGACCAATGAACTGGACGATCCAGGCTATGACGAAGATTCCCAAAGAAATATAAGCTAAAGCCGAGGCTACATTCCCAGTCGAGTGAAAAATGGCATCAATACCAAATAACATCGCAGCGCCGATCGGGATAAAACCAATAAACATAGCCAGTGAAAGTCTTAGGTAATATAATAGCGTAATGGCGAAAAAGACTGTCGCCCAGTTAGTCAATACCCCACGCTCTATCGGGAAAGGAATCGCATAGAGCAATCCAAATAAACTAAACATAATAGCGGGCACACAAAACCAGTGAATTATTTTATTGGTTGCATTTTGATGACTCTCGCCATATTTTTCAAGAAACCAGTCCATTGTCTTTGCCATATCGTTATTTTTAAGTGTTAAGTTATATTTTCACTAAAATAATAAATGAATCGGAAAAACTAAAATTACGCCCATTATTTGTCAAGGCAATCGCAAGAATGGCTTCAACTCTTTGAATTACAGGCTAGTGATCGTTTCTCTTGTGGTCGACCTGCGGTCTTGTGATTGGGCTGCGCCCTTGTGATCGACCTGCGGTCTTGT
>JBLHJZ010000032.1:0-14956 GCA_047619515.1 Saprospiraceae bacterium
AGACCGTTAGCCAATTGCCCGGTTTTGATATCTGGGTCAACCGGGATGGGCTTCAGTTTAGGAGCAACAGAGACATCGGCGGCCATATCTTCGGCCTCTTCAATCATTGTTTCTTTTGTAGCAACTTTATCGGCAGCCTTATCTGCCATTTCTTCTTTCGAAATTTTCTTGGATTCTTGTAAGGCGGTAGTTTTTGGTGTACAGGCAACAAAGATACCCGCTGCTAGTAGAAATAAAATGAGGAAATGGAGGCTATTCTTCATGATAGATTTAGTTTTAATATAGGTTTAAAATTATGTTGATTTATATTTTTAAAGCAGAAGACACAGTTCATTGAATAGTCTCGGTCAAAGACCTCGGTACTGACCTTTGCCCCCTGATTTCCTATTTCTTTCCCGCTCCCGGAAGCCCAGGCATACCACCACCCATCATATTTCCAAAACCTTTACTATTTGACATTTTGTGCATCATTTTCCGCATTTGTTCAAATTGCTTGATGAACTGATTGATTTCGTGGATTTCCTTTCCAGAACCGGCAGCGATTCTGCGTTTTCGGCTCATATTGAGGACGTCAGGATTATCGCGTTCTCCGGGCGTCATAGACTGGATGATGGATTCTACTTTTGAAAAAGCAGAGTCGTCGATATCCAGGTCTTTTGTCATTTTGCTCATTCCGGGAATCATGTTTAAAAGGCTTTTGATATCCCCCATTTTACGGATCTGGTTGAGTTGACTTACAAAATCATTGAAATCAAACTTATTCCGCTTGATCTTCTTTTCTATTCTTTTCGCTTCCTTTTCGTCAAATTGCTCTTGCGCTTTTTCCACGAAAGAAACAATATCTCCCATACCGAGAATTCGCTGCGCCATCCGGTCAGGGTGGAATACATCGAGCGTATCCATTTTCTCCCCCATACTGACAAATTTGATGGGCTTTCCAACCGTATACTTTACCGTCAAGGCCGCACCACCACGGGTATCACCATCGAGCTTGGTCAGTACCACACCATCATAATCCAAACGCTCGTTAAAATTAGCCGCTGTATTCACCGCATCCTGACCAGTCATGGAATCCACGACAAACAGCGTCTCATTTGGAGTAATGGCTTCCTTAATGTTTTGAATCTCCTGCATCATCTCCTCATCGATGGAGAGACGACCCGCAGTATCGACGATTACAACATCATGGCCATTTTTTTTGGCATAAAGGATAGCATTTCCAGCGATTTCTACCGGATTCTTGCTATCAATTTCTTTATAAATATCCACGTTGATCTGCTCACCAAGGACCGTCAACTGGGTGATCGCCGCAGGACGGTATACATCACAGGCGACCAAAAGTGGCTTCTTATTTCTTTTACTCTTTAGATAGTAAGCAAGCTTGCCGGAGAAGGTCGTTTTACCGGAACCCTGCAATCCTGCGACAAGAATAACGGCCGGGCTACCTTTTATATTGATACCCACAGAAGCACCACCCATCAATTCGATCAATTCGTCCATGACGATCTTGACCATCAATTCCCCAGGTTTTACGGCATTTAATACGTTTTGAGTGCCTAGCGCTTGCTCTTTGATCTTATCCGTAAACTCCTTGGCGATCTTATAATTTACATCAGCGCCTACTAATGCCCGTCGTATTTCTTTAATCGACTGCGCTATATTGATCTCTGTTAATTTAGCCTGGCCTTTTAGCGTTTTAAAGGCGCCTTCTAACTTTTCATTTAAACTATCAAACATTGTCTTTATTATTTTCTTTAATTGGTCGCAAATATAATTAAAAAAGTAGGTATTCGGCATTTGGTAAACGGTTAATCTCGATTCTGGAAACCAAATATCAGGAATTTAACTATTTTGTGCTCTTAATAATAAACTGATACCAATGAAGAACGCTGGATACTTTATTTTGCTCCTTTTAGGCATTAGCTTTTTGGCCTGTAACAATAAATTGGTCAATCCGGCTGCGGAAGGGTTTAACCTTTCTGGTTCTGATCAAAAAGCCATTGCAATCGCTGATGAGGTGATGCAGGCAATGGGCGGAAGAAAAGCATGGGAGGAGACGAGGTACCTGACCTGGAACTTCTTTGGTTCGCGAATACATCACTGGGATAAACATACCGGGGATATCCGAATTGTCTCTGAAAAAGATAATTATACGCTTTTGATGAATATCCATACGATGAAAGGAAAACTCAAAAAGGATGGTGAAATGGTGACGCAACCGGATTCTTTGGTTAAATACATGGAGATGGGCAAAAGTGCCTGGATTAATGATGCCTACTGGTTGGTGATGCCTTATAAGTTGAAAGATTCTGGGGTGACTTTAAAATATAAAGGGGAAGGTAAATCGGAGAAAGGAGAAGCGTCGGATATCCTGGAATTGACCTTTAGTGGCGTAGGAGTGACCCCCGATAACAAGTATGACGTGTACGTAGATAAGCAAACCCGGCTAGTGAACCAATGGGCTTTTTATAGCAAATATGAGAATACGGAACCAGGATTTGTAACGGCCTGGGATGATTATAAAAAGTATGGCGGCATTATGCTTTCCGGAGGCCGTAGTAAGTATAATTTGACGGAGATAGATGCGCCTGCTGAACTGGCGGTTGATTTATTTTCTAAGCTTGATTAATTAACTTAAGTTGCGAAGTATTATAGTAGGCAGTCAACAGTCCTCAGTGGGCAGTCTGAATCTGCTAAAAATAATGATCTGCACTTAAATTTTTGCAGGATCAGACTGCTGACTGCCAACTGAGGACTGTTGACTTTTTAAAGTCGAAAATATCCGCAAATTGAATTAATTAAAACTACCTACAAATCACCAGCTCAGCCGCCCGATTGAAATAGCCAAATACAATCGCATTTTGCTCAAAATCCCGGGCGAGCTTTATAGCTTCCCTTTTTGAAATATCCAGTATCAAAAGGCTTTTCTCTGACCAATCGCTATCCGGGTGTTTCCCTTCTCCTTCGAGAAATCGGAGTCCGCTATTCTTCGTAAAATCTAACAGGGACTGATGGCGTTGCTGGTTTTCCTCGCTTGAGATTTTGATAGAAAAAGGATTGGAAGCGGAAACAAAAGCCCAGGTATAAGCATTATTGTCGAACAGAAAGATCGATAAATCTTCATTCTTCTGGCCGATTTTGATAAGATATGCAGGATTGAAAGTCGAATAGAGGGTCTCATTATAAGCTTTAAGAAGAGATTGGTCTATGTTATTTGAATTATAATCCATTGATTTCAATTTAAAATAAACAAAATTGTACCTTTGCGGAGCTTTTGACAAAAAGCAATAAAAATTGCAGGTTTTGAAATGTTTTTTAGTCCGGTTGAGGTTTTTAAAAAACTGTTTTTAAACGAGAATATTTCAATCCTTTAAAGTTAAACATACTTAATATTTATACAATAAATGGATAAGAATAATATAACAGGGTTAATTCTGATTTTCATGTTAGTGATGGCTTGGTCTTTTTTTACGAAGCCTAGTGCCGAAGAGATTCAAAGAAATCAGGAAATTCAGGATTCATTGACAAATGTGGTAGCAGAGCAGGGCCGGATGGAAAGAGAAAGAGACCAATTGAGGCAAGACTCTTTTGGTGCCGTAGCAGTTATTTCTGATTCCGTAAAGCAGTTGCAACGGGCTAACACCTATGGCGCTTTTGGTGCCAGTGCAGCAGGAGAAGAAAAATCGTATAAGATTGATAATGAGTTGTTTACGGTTATTTTTACTAATGAGGGCGGAAGAATAAAAGAGGTGATTTTTAAGAAGTATAATAAACTTACCATCGATAGTCTGCGGGAAGAGCAGTATTCACCTTTGAAGATTTTTGATGATGAGAAAAATAAATTTGAATTTAAGCTGGATGTAGCCGGAGCGGCAGGAGGAAAAATCAATACAGGTGATTTATTTTTTGATGGGGTGGTAAATGGAAATACCATCACCTTTAGAGCGAAAGCAGGCGATGGAGCTTATATCGAACAAAAGTATACGGTTTCTCCGGATGACTATTTGATCGATTATGATATCAATCTGGTTGGACTACAAGCCGTAGGGAACAATGCACAAAGTATAAATATCAACTGGGTAAACTGGCTGGATCGTATTGAGCACAATACGGCCTACGAACAAAATTATACTTCTATTTATTATAAAGAGATGGGCGATGACCCTGACAACTGTTCCTGTACTGCGGCAGATAATGAAAATGTAGATGGCAAACCTTTAAAGTGGGTTTCACATTCCAACCAGTTTTTCAATACTACTTTGATCGCTAAGAACACTATTACAAGAGGAGAATTGGAGATCGAGTTGACCGGTGAGAATGATAAAAATCTGAAGAAGTTTACCTCAAGGTTAGAGGTTCCTTTGGATAATAATTCCGTTGCCATGCAATTTTATATCGGCCCAAATGAATATAATCGTTTGGCAAGCTACGAGATGGATTTAGAGGATATTATACCTTATGGTCAAAGTATCTTCGGTACGATCAACCGTTGGATAATCCGTCCGGCTTTCAACTTTCTTTCTTCTTTTATCGGTAGTGCGGGCATAGTAATTTTTGTTTTGACCTTATTGGTAAAATTGGTTTTGTATCCGTTGACTTACAAAATGCTCTATTCGCAATCCAAAATGGGTGCTTTGAAACCAAGGTTAGCCAAACTGAAAGAGAAAAGCCCGGATGATGCCCAGGCAGTGCAGGTGGAGACGATGAAGCTATACCGGGAGTTTGGGGTGAATCCGCTGGGCGGCTGTTTTCCTATTGCCTTACAGATGCCGATATGGTTTGCTTTGTACCGGTTCTTTCCGGCATCCATTGAATTTAGGCAAGCCTCCTTCCTTTGGGCTTCGGATTTGTCCAGTTATGATGTATTTATGTACCTGCCCTTTGAAATTCCGTTTTATGGAGAACATGTGAGTATGTTTACTATTCTTTGGGCAGTTACAACGATCATTTACACTTATTATAATACCAAGCATATGGACATGGGCGTCAATCCGATGATGAAGTATATGCAGTATGCAATGCCGGTCATGTTCCTCTTCTTTTTCAATAATTTCGCTTCTGGCCTTTCCTGTTACCTGTTCTTTAGTAACCTGATGAATATCACCCAGACGATTGTGACTAAGGAATATATTATCGATAAAAAGAAAATTGAAAAGGAACTGGAGGCCTATAAAAAGAAGCCGAAAAAGAAAGGTGGGTTCCAGGATCGATTAGCAGATGCAATGAAGCAGGCTCAGGATGTAAAGGCGGACAAGGAGAAAGGAAAAGGGAAGAAGTAATGATGTCTGCGGCAAGTGATGGACACCTTCGGTGTAGTGATAGTGCCTTCGGCAAGTTGAGGGGAGATTTGATGTTAATTTGATGGTTTAGTATTTTGAATAAAATGAAGTTACAAAGCCTCTTTATATTCTTTTGTGTGGTGGTACTTGGGGTCTTCTCTTGTAACAAAAAGACGAGTTTGGCGAAAATGGACAAACCTGTAGTTAGTGAAAAAGTAGAAGAGATATTGGAAGAGATATTAGAAGAAGCAGCAGATGTGGAAATAGATGCTACTGTTGAAGAGGAGAGTGTCTATGTGCTTTGCGAAATTCAACGTTCTTCCTGTTATGGAAAATGTCCTACCTATTCGATAAAATTATATTCAGACGGCAAGGTGATTTACCACGGAAAAGCGAATGTAGATAAGTTGGGATATCATGAAGCATTTTGCGATTCCCAAAATTTTGAATCCATTTTTATAGCTGCCGCACAGATTGATTACTTTACGCTGCGCAGCCAATACCCGTCTGATGGAAGTAACCTGCCTGATCTCCCCAAGACCATTTCCTATCTAAAAAAAGGCGGCCTCGAAAAAAGGGTAATTGATAATTTTGATGCGCCTGCCTCTTTAGTTCATTTTGAAAACTGGCTGGATGATTTTTTTGATAGCCTGGAATGGAAGAAAGTAGATGAATAGAGAATAGAAATTTAGGATTGAAGATTTAGGATTAATCTCAATCCCAAATCCCAAATCTTAATTCCCAAATCTTACTTTATTTTCATAAAACGGCTAGTTCCCCATTTCTCACCATCAAAGAATTTTATCTGATAAACCCCGGCTGACAATGATTTGATATCTATTTTGTTTCGGCAATCGCAATTTTCTTTTTTCAAAACAAGCCTGCTTTTTTGATCAAAAAATTGAATACTTGTTTTTGCACAATCGAAACTATCCGGAAACTCAAAATGAATATAATCTGAAGCAGGATTAGGATAGAGACTGATAGGAAATTGATTAGCGGAAAGTTCTGTTAAAGCTGTTGGCAAATCTGCCCATTCGAGTTTCCATAATTTGTTACTCACCATTTGGCCCGCAAGCATACCTCCTGCCAGATACTTTATCGAATCACTTTCATTAGCAATACCTCTAAGATCCATTGGCAGATTATTAGAAAGATCAGATTCAAAAAAGCCATCTTCGGGACGATAGGATAAGCTTCGATTGTTAGGTGCTACACCTTGTCCATTACTATAAGCTATACCATCAAAATTATAGGTTTTGTCAGCACCTCCTATAAAATATACCCTGTTCCCGGCACTGGTAGCCGCTGGCCGGTAAGCCGCTAAGTTAAAGCTCAACACCTCAGAAGACCAAATAATCTCCGTAGGATTATCAGGATTAATCGCTCCTTTTCGAAGTCGGCGAGACGATCCGAAATCACCATTTTTAGCACCACCATAAAAATAAATCGTATCGCCAATGATCGTTCCTGCTGCACCAAAAGAAGCTTCCTCCATCCAGGTAATTGGTGTGCCTTCGTGCCACTGATCAGCCACGGGATCATAAATCTGGACATTATTTACGTTTTGCGAATTACTCCAACCAGTGATCACATAGATTAAGCTGTCTTTATAAACTGCCTGGACATGATCATCAATAGGGACTGGAATTGGAGCGCCATCGGCAAGATAGGTATTGGTTTGAGTATTATATCTATGTGTTCGATCAGAGGAAGTCTCCCCACCATTTTGAAAAACATAATAACCTCCAATGATATAAATGATATCACCAATTCTATTGGCAGCGCCTGCGATTTTCCCCATAGGGTCGGGGAGCGGAGATATCGCTTCCCACACATCGGTCTGCGTATTATACCGATAGGAACGATTGTGAATTCCACTATATATTTTTGTTTCGTCAATGCCGCCAAAGGTATAAACATAGGGAACGCCATTTACGAATCCTTCGCAGACGGAGTTGTTGCTGATGGCTTCGGGCAGGGGAGTGAGTTCAGTGATTGTCCAGTGTTGTGAGTAAAGAAGACCACTAAAAGCAAGATAAAAGAAAAAGAAGATTAATTTCATAACTATATTTCTATTAAAATCTAAGATGTTCTAAATTACCAGAGGTTTAAAAATAGTAATTCTTTGTATAGTTATATAATAGAGGCTGTCTAAAAAGATAAACTGAATTTTTTATTGAAAAATAATAACCCCGAAGACACAAAGGCACCAAGAGATAATTCGGTTTTAGTGTTTTTGTGCCATCGTGGCAAAATAAAATTTTGATACTTTTTCCAGAAATGGTCTTTCGAGACAGCCTCTCTCGGAAGAACAAATGATTCCGATGTAAAACCGGGATTAAATTTTGTTGGCCTTAATAATACGACTTCTTATATTTGGCTTGGGCTAACTAGCATAATATAACTTCTTTGAAGTCATCTGGGAGGGACTTCAAAGAAGTCGTATTATAAATTAATCACATCTGTAAAGGACGAATCCATTTGCCCCTTACTGAAAGCAGTCAGAATTTATAATTTTAACTACAGTCAATCAGCTATTGACCCGTAGCTTCCGAAACCCATTACCACAAGTCACCACATAAACCGTATTACCATTCCGCTCAATACTTTTAAGAACTACCACTTCGTCATCCACCAGACAAGAAGCAGGCACAAAAGGCAATCCATACAAGAAAATATTGACATGATGATAAGTATCCGGATGCTTTCCTGTTTTGTTTTGGGTAAGCACCACTTCATTATCAGTACCGGTAAACTGGTAATCCTTTAGGCTATAGGCCTCTTTTTTATGATCAAAACCATCTCCCTGATCTTCATATAAACTACTATTGCAAGTTCCGTTTTTATAAAAAACATGCAACATCAATTCGTCGATGGGCACCTGTTCAGTATTTTGTCGGATAGGGTAGTGTGGTATGACTGCTCCTTCGCGGACAAAGATGGGGATTTGCTGTAGCGGTGCAGCCACTTTTATCGATTGCTCCCCTTCAAAAACATCCGCTGTCCAATAGTGATACCAATTGCCTTTTGGCAAGTATAATTTCTGCTTACTGATCCCTTTTTTGATAACCGGACTGACGAGTAAATGATCCCCAAACATAAATTCCCGTTCAATATTTCGGAGCATAGGATCGTTTTGATCTTCAAAAATCATAGATCGGATCATCGGTTGCCCAGTGACGCTATATTTTTGAAAAGCAGTGTATAAATAGGGGAGTAGTTGATAACGCAATTCGATGGCATACTTACTGAGCGCCGTATATTTATCTCCGAAAGCCCAGGGCTCCTGATCCAATCGGTCGATTTTTTCCTTTTCTTTGACCAGCGATTCATCTACTTCCGCAGCGCCATCTGCATTATTGCCCATACTATGTACCCGGAATAGCGGATGGAAAACGCCCAGTTGCAACCACCTGACAAATAGCTCTGGTGCTGGTAAATCTACAAAACCGCCTATATCGGAGCCAGTAAAGGAAAACCCCGAGATACTCAAGCGCTGACATTGGAGATTGGCGAGTTGTAAATGTTCCCAGCTAGCGACATTATCACCGGTCCAGACGCAGGCGTATCGCTGCCCGCCACTGTAAGTCGCACGGGTAATCACAAAAGGTCTCCGGTGTGCTTTTAGTCTTCGCAGTCCTTGGGTAGTAGCTCTTGACATGTTCAAGCCATAGATATTATGTGCCTTGGAATGGCTGCATGGATGACCATCATAATAATGTCTGATATCTTCCGGGAAGGTTCCTGCATTTACTTTAAAAACTGCGGGTTCGTTCATGTCGTTCCAAAACCCGGAGACGCGATTTTTAGAATATAACTCTGCGTATTGATGACCCCACCAGGATCGTGCACCGGGGATCGTGAAATCTGGGAACGCACAATTTTGTGGCCATACAGGACCTTCCATTACGTCACCATCTGGTCTTTTACAAAAGAAATCCAATTTTTTACCTTCGTTATAAACTTTGTAATTCTCATCCACTTTTAGTCCCGGGTCAATCATAACAATCGTTCTGAATCCGATCTCTCTCAACTCCCGGATCATACTGGTGGGATTTGGAAAATATTTCTTATTCCAGGTAAAGCACTTGTATTCATCCATATAGTCGATGTCGAGGTAAATGGCATCGCAGGGGATTTCCCGTTTTCTAAACTCTCTGGCTACTTCTTTTACTCTGGCTTCAGGATAGTAACTCCAGCGACACTGATGAAAGCCCAGCGCCCAGATCGGTGGCAATTCCGGCTTTCCGGTAATGCTGGTGTATTGAGTAGCGACGTCATTAATATCCGGACCGTAAATGAAATAATAATTCATTTCTCCACCTTCCGCAGCATAGGAAATCTGGCCGGTTTCTTCACTATCAAAATCAAAATGTGTCCGATAGGTATTATCAAAAAAGATCCCATAAGCCAGGCCATTATTCAATCCATAGTAAAAAGGAATGGTTTTATACAAAGGATCAGTCTTAGGGCCAAAAGCAAAAGCATCCGTTACCCAGTTTTCCAGTTTGTGGCCTTTGAGATTCAGGCTACAGGATTTGTCGCCGAGACCAAAGTAATATTCGTCTTTTTGTGCTTTTTTGGATACGGAGATCGTTTCCAGTCCTTTAAGGATGGTACTTCGGGCATAAAAACCCTGATCTTCTTCACAGATAATTTCGCCTGCTTTATTTTTCAGGCTCACGAGCAAGCTTGTTTTTGAAATACTACAAACAAGGCTTGCTGTTGATATTTCAAAATGATCTTGAAAGACATGGTAGTCAATAGTCGCTTCCTGAGCTGTAAATTGCTCGTCGATAGCATAGGAAAAATCTGTGGGAAATTCTTTCTTCAAACTATATCTAAATCGTAGAATCTGATCCGAATAGACTTCAATTCTCAACTGGATACCATTTTTACAAGAAAATTGAAAAATATTTTGTTGCTGCCTATCAACACTGGTGATCTTATCAGGACGAAATTCAATAAATACATCGGGATATCTTTCACTCCCTACCGTCAGGTCAATATTTATTACGGTATCTTCTTCCTTTTTCTCAATTTCAATAATTGGTTCCGGGGATACATTATTTTTTGGATTAATCTCTTTTTCCAATTCTTTCATTATACTTGCTCTTTATTCGATTCGAAATTATGTGCTTCATAAATAGCCTGGTTGAGTTGGACTTTTTCCTGTTCCACTTTTTTATCAGACCAGTTTAAGTAATTTTTTAGATCATTTAATACCACATCCATGACGGGTTGAATACTTTGGATTTCAAAATATAATCGCCCTGTCCGGCGTGCAAAAAAGTCCATAGAATCCGCTACTAATTCATGATGGACACCATACCAAAGCTCTGCTCTTGCTAATCTGATACGTGGGTGTACTTCATCGAGTTCCTTAAATTTTTCAAAAATATCATCTGATTGTTTTCCGTAATTGGCTACGAGGTAGTGTGCATCATGCTTATCAAGGTTAAAACCTTTAATTCTTTGATACAAATCTTTCTCATAAAACTGCACTTCTTCCGGGGTGGAAAAGGGGCCTCCGTTTAAAGGTATCTTATCCGTAAAACAATCCATCAGGTCAAGGTGCTGATCAGCTAATATTTTTCGGGCGACGATATCTACGATTTTCTCTGCCATAATCCGATAACCTGTCAATTTGCCACCTGCTATGGAGAGCAAGCCATTTTCAGATTCAAAAATTTCATCTTTTCGGGAAATCGCAGAAGCAGATTTGCCTTCTTCAAAAATCAATGGCCGCAGTCCTGCCCAACTGGAAACGACATCTTCCATTTTTAAATGGACACCTGGGAAAATATTATTGACCGCATCGATTAGATAATTTGCATCTTCCTGATTGGTGGTGATATGATTGATGTCCCCCGAATAGGGCGTATCAGTTGTCCCAATATAGGTGACCCTGTTTCTCGGGATCGCAAAAATCATTCTTCCGTCCGATACATCGAAATAGACTGATTGATTGACCGGGAAGCGTTCATGAGGAACGACCAGGTGAACCCCTTTTGATAAAAAGAGGTGCTTACCTTCCAGTGAATTATTGATTTTTCGTAATTTATCTACCCAGGGTCCGGCAGCGCTTATTACATATTTTGACCGGATAGAAAAAGAGGAGGCATCCTGTATATCTTCGCATTTTATACCACAGACTTTTCCCTTATCATCATATTCAAAATCGGTAGCTTTTACATAATTGATACTGGTAGCACCATATTTAGCAGCGGTTTTGATAATTTCAATCGTCAGACGGGCATCATCGGTTCGATACTCAGCATATAAACCACCCCCTTCGATTATATCTTCTTTGAGTAAAGGTTCTTTTTCTATGGTTTCTTCTTTGGAAAGCATTATCCGCTGATCAACCTTTTCTACCCCGGCCAGTACATCATAGACCATAAGGCCGAGCGAGGTCATAAATTTTCCAAAGGTACCATCCTTTATCAAGGGCAGTAACATCTTTTCGGAAGTCACTAAATGAGGCGCTAGCTTGTGTACAATCGCCCTCTCCCGGCCTACTTCTCTCACGAGCATGATTTCAAACTGCTTGAGATATCTCAGCCCTCCGTGGATTAATTTTGTAGAGCGGCTGCTGGTACCTGAAGCGAAATCATCTTTTTCCACTAAAGCAACTTTCAATCCTCTGGATGCTGCATCCAATGCAATACCAGCACCAGTGATACCACCGCCAATAATGACCAGGTCAAAAACTTCGGATTGGAGTTTTGAGATAATCTGTGATCGATTCGTTGCAGAAAGTACATTCATGATAGGATCGTTTTATAGATAAACCTGCCTGCCTAATACAAGTATACGATGATAGTTAATTCTTTTAAAATTTTCAGAAAAGGTAGTATAAGGTTAGTGCTTAGTAATTTATTGAGAACACTTTATTAGTGCCCTATAAGTCGCAAAGGTAAAATAAAAAAGGGTCAAAATTTAAGTTTTGACCCTTTTTAGAATAGATGAAAATATCAGGTATTAATTGACATATAATCTTTGGAAAGGAATAATTACCTCATTGATTTCCAAATTGTTTATTGCTCTGATCCGGTCTACAGATAGACCATAAGCTTTAGCAATACTATAAACGGTCTCATTTTCTTTTACAATATGTATCTGCCGTTTTTGAGCATCTGTGTTTGCTATCAAACGAGCTCCTGTTTCGGCATAGGTACTCACCTCTCCTCTGGGCACGTTAACTACGGTAGAAGTAGAACTTGGAATGGCACCAGTAGGACAGTTACAATCACTGGTTCTGAGTTTTTGTCCAACGTTTAGGCTATTAGAACTCAAACCATTGATTGCTTTAAACTTATCAACGGTATAGCCATACTTTTTAGCTAACTGGTAAAGCGTTTCTCCTCTTTGTACGGTATGCACATTATCCACGCCGTCTTTAGCAACAAGCATATCTCCCGTATCAGACGGTGAGACTTCATTAGCAGGTCGGGTGAACAGTTTTTGACAGGGACTAATTACATTTCTGCTAAGGCCATTAAAGCTTTTAAGTTGGTTTACAGAAAGTCCATACTGGCGGGCAATCCCGTATAAAGTCTCATTTGGCTGAACAATATGGGCACCATGGGTAGATACTTCCTGGCAATAAATATAAGAGCCAGGTCCAGGATCAACATCTACTACATTAGTATTTGAATTAGTTTCAACTACTGGAGGATGGGTGATAACAGCTGGCGTAGTGGTAGTCACTACATTATTCTCCCCAATCATATAACCATTACTGAAAGTATTACCTCCACAGGAAGTATTGGCTGGTTGTCCGGTACTTCGGTCGATATAAAGATTGCGATCTAAGTCCTTGTAAATTGGACAATTACCATCAGCTGGTTGAGTAGTAGTATTGGTCGTTGTCGTTGTTGTATTTGGAGAGGTAGTCCCGGTAATGACGGTAGTTTCAACCGTATTATTGAAAATTGGACTATCTAATGAACCACTTCTATTGCTATAAAAAGCACTTGCCAGATCATTTCCTATCCTGCTACAATAAGAGTTGATATAACTATCTATCGGCGTACCATTAATGGAAACCAAATCCAACACATTACTCTCAGCATCTGTTTGGTTAAAGCCAGTTTTCTCCTGGATAGCACCAATACCGGGAATAATCGTTAATTCCGTATAGTTTTTACCTGCACGGGCTTTGGTTTTAGTAAACAGGTATTTTTTAGGGCAGGTATGTGAAAGCGTACCGTTATAAAAAATCTTAGCTTCACTGCCACTTTTAGCAAGGTTAGCACCATTGGCCGGTTGAGAATAATCATAAGCAAATAGATTATCGACAGAAGAGAATCCTATCCCTCTCGTAGAAATCTGAGCATAAGTGCTAATTCCGACCGGAGAAACATTATAGCCATTTCCGGACTTTGTTACGATAAAAACTTGTAAATCACCACTATTGATTTCTCTTACCATTCTTTCGTTCATCGAAACATCCTGGCAACGGCGAACATTATTTGGTTTTGTTTCGTAACCAATTTTACTTTCTATACCTACTTCAAAAATGACTTTTTCCTGGTCATTGAGTCGCAGGTGGTATACAATATGGCTAAAGCCAGCATTGACACCTTTGTACTGGTATTCATAACGATCCATACAGGCAGGGTCGTATTCCAAATAGATCGTGTTGGCAAATGTGGTCTGGCATATAAATACACCCAGGATTAGAATAAAGAGTTTTGACACTTTCATTTTTTAAATATTTTGTGTTTCTTAAAGTGTAATTTTCTGAAAAATATGTATGCAATCCTTAATTTAAGTCAAATATCTAAATTTTACTATAAATATCAATAATTTTTGATATTTATTATTTATAAGACAAGTATATCCAATCAATTAAAGATCAATTTGTTATAGAATTTGATTAAAGTACTTAATAAGACAAGTACTATTCCAGTTTGGGGGAATTTGTTCTTGGAAAGGAGGAAACGTTATGTTTTCTATCGAAATATTGTGCCAGATGTCAGAAAAGGTCTGGGGTCAGATTGTCAAAGGTCAAAGGTCAGGGGTGAAGTCTGACCTTTGGTCTTTGACGCCTGACCTCTTAAACGTCAGATCGTTTCGACCAAGCCAGTACTAATAGCATACATCACCAACTCTGAGGTAGAATTAAGCTGGAGCTTTTTCATAATGTTTTTACGATGGGTGTACACCGTATGGGTACTAAGGTTAAGCTCTCCGGCAATTTCTTTTGCAATTTTACCGGCAGATACCAGTCTGACGATCTCACATTCTCTGGGTGTCAATGGAGAAGGGGCGCAATTTTCTGCTTTGCCAAATGATTTTTCGAGAATAAAATTTAAAACCTTGCTACAAAAGAATTTTTCACCTTTTGCAGTTGCTTTTACAGCGTTGATGATCTCTTCTTCATCACATTGTTTCGTCAAAAAACTATTGACACCGGATTCGATGACCTTATAGATATTTTGTTTATTGTCGTCGGCGCTTATGATGAGTATCTGTGTTTTGGGCGAAAGTGTTCTAATCGTTTGAAAAACATCGTCGCCAAAATTATTAGTCTGAAGATGATCAAGAATAACGACATCAATGGAATTACCTTTTAGCAAATGTTTTAGGTCAACCATGTTTTTTGCCTCTCCGACTATTTCAAAATCATCGATGCGTTCCATTAAATGCCTTAGGCCAACCCGGAT
>JBLHJZ010000033.1:0-14868 GCA_047619515.1 Saprospiraceae bacterium
CCCATGTAGGTATTATAATGGCTGATAATCAAATTATCCACGCTTCCGGCCAGGTCAGAATTGATAAAATTGATCATTTCGGTATTTATAATGTAGATAGCAAAAAATATTCCCATCGACTACGCGTAATCAAAAGGATACTTCCGACTATGGATATTCGGGTCTCCAAAGCAGCGCAGGAAATTATTGACAAGAATCAGGTTCCTTTGTTTAAGTAAACTATTCTATTCTTCTATCATTTTTTACAATATCAAGGTGCTTTTGATAGATGGGGATTTGAATAACCTTCCTCGAACAGAACAAGCATCTTAATCAAGTTTTTATTGGTCTCATTAAATGGTTTAAAACCTCCCACTTTAGTGGGAACAATTTATTGTGTTAAATTTGCATCAAAACAAAGATGTCAAATTATAGAAAAGGTTCTCATACAGTAACTCGACTGACAGTCCATATAGTATGGGTGACAAAGTACCGATATCACGTTTTAACAGGTGAAGTACAGGAACGTTGTCGAAGTTTACTGATCCAGCATTGTGAATCCTTAGATGTAGAAATTCTGAAAGGAGTAGTAAGTAAAGATCATGTACATATGCATATCGAATACCCTTCGAAACTATCGGTGAGTGAAATATTAAAGCAGTTGAAAGGAAGAAGTTCTCGATTACTGCAAAAAGAATTTCCACATCTGAAAAAGCGCTATTGGGGACAACGATTTTGGGCATCAGGCTTTGGTGCATGGAGTACAGGAAATATTACTGATGAAATGGTGCAAGAATATATAGAACACCATAGAAGACCTTCAGATAAATCTCAAGACAACTTTATGCTTGAGTAATACAAAATACGACTTTTAGTCGTAAGTCAGATAAACCCACCTACTTTCAGTAGGTGGTCATTTAGTTTCATTACTATTTCAGTTTGTATTTTACTTTTTTACGCTTGCGGCTCCGGTGAGTAAAATAGTAGTACTTCCGTAAATCAAAACGATGTTGCGAACGTGCCAAACAATGAAAACATTTAGGCGACGGGACAAACAAATAATGCAGAAAAAGAGGTTGTTCAGTCACAAGAAAATGAAAAAGTCCTTGCCTGGGTCGATAATCTAAACCTTCGGGAACAACCCAATATAAAAAGTAAGGTGGTGGCTCTTTCGTCTAAATATCCTTCTCCATAGTCGAGAAAAACCTCCGAATTGTTTCAAAGACTATTACTTTTGCAAGTATACAAATCATTTTATAATGAAAAAACGTACGATTGTAAACGCAGCATTAAAAAAAATAAAAAATACAGTTATGAGTAATGAAAGTAAAGACCGAGACAACCACGCAGATACGATTATCCGAAACCATGTAATCTGGTCCATGGGAGCGGGTTTGATCCCCGTTTTAATAGCCGACATATTTGCAGTGAGTGCTTTACAACTGGATATGATCCGACAGATGTGTAAAATATATGATGTAGACTTCAAGGAAACACAAGGCAAAGCAGTTGTGACCTCTCTGACGAGTACGACTCTCGCAAGGCTGGGAGCGGGGAGTATCATCAAATTGATTCCCGGCGTCGGTTCTGTGATCGGAGGTGCTACGGTCTCTGTTTTTGCGGGAGCTTCCACTTATGCCTTAGGCGAAGTTTTCAAAAGTCATTTCAGCTCTGGAGGAACCATCCTTGATTTCGATCCTGACAGGCTGAGAAAATATTATAAAGAAAAATTTGAAAAAGGGAAAAACGTCGCAAAAGAGATGAATAAAAAAGCGAAAGAAGGCGATATTAAAGTAGAGGAGGATGCACCGGCTTTCTCCGAACCCACTTCCGCAAAAGACGCAAGCCCACCTCCGGTACCTATGCAGGAGGAAGAAGATCACGATGATGTATTAGGGAAATTAAGAGAACTCGGCGATTTGAAGGCTTCTGGAGTGATCACCGATGAGGAGTTTGAAAAAATGAAGAAAAAGCTTATTGACGAATTCTAATCAGAGGTGAATAGTGAGAGGTGAGGGGTGAGAGGTTTTCTCAGCCCCCTCACCTGTCACCCCTCACTTCTCACCCCTGATATCTTATACCTCGCCGTAGGGCTCACATCTTGTTCCGCAAATTCTCCCCGGAGATATTTATAATATCCCGTCACCGCGATCATAGCCGCATTATCCGTACAAAACTGAAAACTTGGAATATATGTATTCCAGCCTAGCTCTTCTCCCGTATTCGTCAGTGCCAGGCGAAGCCCTGAATTGGCAGAAACGCCACCGGCAATAGCAATCTCTTTAATGCCTGTTTGCTTGGCAGCTCGTTGGAGCTTATTCATCAAAATACTTACTATTCTATCCTGGACAGAAGCACAAATGTCATCCCGGTTTTTTTGAATAAATTCAGGATCTTCTTTTAATTTTTTTTGAAGAAAATACAGGATGGAGGTCTTTAAACCACTAAAACTGAAATTTAGACCTGGGATATTTGGCTCGGGAAACTCAAATACCGCTTTTCCTGCCTTTGCATATTGATCAATCATCGGACCGGCCGGGTAGTCCAGTCCTATTATTTTTCCGGTTTTATCAAAAGCTTCACCCGCAGCATCATCTATCGTTTCCCCCAATACTTCCATTATTAAGTGATCTTTTACTAAAACGATCTGCGTATGTCCACCAGAAACAGTAAGGCATAAAAATGGGAATTTCGGTTTCGGGTCTTCAGCAAAATGCGCAAGCACATGAGCTTGCATATGATTCACCTCTATGATTGGAATCCCAAGACTCATAGCAAAGGATTTTGCAAAGGAAACCCCGACGAGTAAAGAACCAATCAATCCGGGCCCTCTGGTAAATGATACGGCACTAATATCACTCTTTTGAATTCCTGCTTTTTGGATTGCCTGATCCACCACAGGTATGATATTGACCTGGTGAGCCCGGGATGCAACTTCAGGGACTACTCCGCCGTAGAGCTTATGAATTTCCTGGTTTGCTACACAATTGCTTAAAATTACCCCATCCTTCAAAATAGCAGCAGAGGTATCATCGCAGGAAGATTCTATGGCTAAAAGAATTATACTCATATTACACTTTTTTTTAATTATACTCGGGCTTTGTTTTTTTATAAGTAATAATTTTATATATTTAGCCCGGTATTACATAACAAATAAATTTAAGATAAAAAACAGTATTGTTTTAACCACACACCTTACACCATTTTATTAGCTAATCTTTTAATGACCTTAAATGTTCACAGGCAAAAATAAGAACGAAAATTCAAAAACTACTATCGCGATGCAATCTGTAGATCAATCTTCCTGTGTAATCTCCAAAGGAACGACAATCGAAGGAAAATTCAAAACTACAGAGGATTTAAGACTGGATGGCACCATTCGGGGAGAAATTCAATCCGATAAGAAGATCGTGATGGGCGAAACCGGTAGAATTGAAGGGATTGTCACTTGTAATGAATCCGCAATCAAAGGTAGGATTGAAGGGGAAATAAACGTCAATGGTTTATTACATTTATTGAGCACTGCTTTTATCAAAGGGAAAATAAGAGCCAAAAAAATGATTGTCGATGAAGGCGCAACCTATAATGGGGAGTGCCTGATTGGAGAGCAACATTTTAAGAAGCAGTCAAACTAAATTGACCGCTTTACACCAAAAAATGCTAAACGGGCATCTTCTATATATTAGAAGGTGCCCGTTTATTATTTTTTAGACCATTTTTTAAATCATATGATGATATAGCTTTAGCTTTTGAAAAATCGACTCCTCAAAACCTAAAGCGCTTTTATATCAATTATAATTGAAATATTCTTTCTATAGCTTTTAATATTTAAAGAAAAAATAGTATTATTGCGGGTACTAAAATAAAAATTATTAACATATGAGAGTAGTTATCAACCTTGTTTTATTTATTGCGATATGCGGCTTAGTGTGGGTGCTTTATAATAGTATCCGAGAGCCTATCGCTTTTAATACCGAAAAAGATAAACGGGAAACGGCAGTCACCGACCGCCTAAAATCTATCCGCTTATCACAGGATTTGTTTCGTCAAATTACCAACGATGGCTATGCCCCCAATTTTGATTCTTTAGTGCAAACTTTAAGAAATGGTAAAATTGCTATCATTTCAGTTTTAGGAAATCCGGATGATCCGGAAGATCCCACGATTACCTATGATACTATTTACGTTCCGGCAATTGAGAAAATAGCCGAATTGAATAAAATCAATACTTTCAAAATAAATCTGGATTCGTTGCAATATGTACCTTATAGTAATGGCAAAATCTTCGAAATTGCTGCTGATACTCTTACTTATCAACAAACCTTAGTGAATGTTATAGAGGTGAAGACTCTGAAAGCTGATTTTATGGGTCAATTTGCATCTATAAAGTATGCGCGGTATGATGCCAATTATGACCCCAACTCATTTCTAAAGTTTGGCGATCTGAATGCTCCAAACCTTACAGGAAATTGGGAATAGGTATAGATATATACGAAGACTCCTTTGTGAAAAATACAATTTCTTCCTATAATCTGTCTGCACTTGTAGGTGCAGACAGATTTTCTTTTTTGGCCTATGACCAGAATCAGCAAAAAGTGCAGTTTCTAAAAAGTTATAACTTTCAGTTAAAAGAAAGCGAAGAAATCAAGTCAATAGTTCATGAAGTATATACCCAGGATAATTTATTGAAATCTCGTTTCAATCAATCTTTCATTGCCATTACCAATGAAAAAAATACCCTGGTTCCGGAAAGATTATACGATGAAAGTAGTCACGCAACCTATTTTGAAAAACTTATCCAGCTCGACCAGGGTGATTTCCTGATGGTAAATGATATCCCTGAATTGCATATTAAAAATATATTTGCGATGGATTTAGGGCTAAAAAATCTGCTCGACGGATATTTTCCTGGTGCTAAAATCCTCCATAATGCTACTCTTTTTATTAAGGGGGCCAGAGAGTTGTCAAAGCATCGGGGCGGGCACCAATTATATCTAAATATCAACGGGGATAGCTTCCAAGTTGTTCTTTTTGAAGACCAGGACTTGCTGTTTAGCAATAGCTATTCTTATAAGGCTGCTAATGATTTTATCTACTTTACTATGCTGGTGTTCGATCAGTTTAATTTGAAACCCGAGGCGGTACCCTTATATCTAAGTGGCCAGATAACAGAAGATTCTGAGATTTATAAACTGATTTATAGGTATATCCGGCATATACATTTTGTTCAGCTGCCACATTTTTTAAACTTCGGACCACGCTTAAAAAACGTACCCAGCCACTATTATTTTAATCTTTATTGTGCCAAATTATGCGTATAATCAGTGGTAAATTTAAAGGCCGGAAATTTATCCCGCCAGCTAATAATTGGCCCACCAGGCCTACTACTGACTTTGCCAAAGAAGGCTTATTCAATATCTTGCAAAATTATTTCGATTTCGAAGATTTAAAAGTACTTGATCTCTTTGGCGGCACTGGCAACCATAGCTATGAGTTTATTTCTAGAGGCTGCCAGGATGTGACTTATGTGGATAAATTTGGTGGATGTGTCGCTTTTGTAAAAAAAACTGCAGAGATTCTGGCTATCGAACCCGTATTAAAAATTTACAAATCTGATGTTTTTAAATTTATAAAAAGCCACTCCGTCCAGTACGATTATATCTTCGCCGGACCTCCTTACCCGCTTCCCGAGATGGATACCATTCCCGATCTGATTTTTGAACATAATTTATTAAACCCTGGGGCTTGGCTCGTTTTGGAACATAGTTCGAACCATGATTATAAAGATCATCCGAATTATGACAATGAAAGGCATTACGGTAAAGCAATATTTAGCATCTTTATCGCTTAGGAGTTTATATAGATTTTCATGAAAAATGTATTCCTCTTCCTATTATTTCTCTTTGTCACGAAGCTTGCCCTGGCCCAGGATATTTCCGGATATTGGAAGGGTATAACCACTCAAAATGAAGGGGCATATACGGATGAATATGTTTTTGAACTTTGGTTATCTCAAAAAGAAGACTCCATCATAGGCAGGGCATTCGTATTTGTGGATAGTATATATGCCGAAATGAATGTTTCCGGTACTATTGAAAACGGAATACATCTCTATATCCATGATGATGAAATTGTGAATCATGAGGAACTTCAAGGCATGGAATGGTGTATTAAGACCTATCAGTTATTATTAAAACAGCTGGATGGCGTTTGGAAACTGGAAGGGAATTGGCAGGGAGTTACCAGCTTTTCAAGTTGTACCCCCGGAAGAATCTACCTGAAAAAAACCATTCCCAGAGCCTGAACAAATAATAGAAAACCTTGCTAAAACTTCCTGCTGTCAGGGATAAAAGATAAATTTGCGTCCGAATTGCATAAATAGGCGTAAAAAACTAATATTAGGTAGCTTGGATTTTTATTAAAAGGAAAAAAATGAATATCGTAGACGTCATACAAGAGGGGCTTATCAAAGGGATTTCATCATTGTATAATACTGAAATCAAGACGGATAGTATTACCATGAATGCTACCCGAAAAGAATTTACGGGAGACTTCACAGTAGTTACTTTTCCCTATACCAAAATAGCACGAAAAAAACCAGAAGAAATAGGGGAGGAGTTGGGAAATTTTCTGGTCGCCAATGTCCAGGAAATAGCCGCTTTCAATGTAATTAAAGGTTTTTTAAATCTTGAAATTGATGATCAGTATTGGCATTCTTTCCTCGACGAAATAAGTGCAAAAGAAGATTTTGGAACCCATCCGCCCACTGGGGAAAAAGTTATGGTTGAATTTTCTTCTCCCAATACCAATAAACCGCTTCATCTTGGTCATATTCGAAATATACTTTTGGGTTGGTCTTGCTCAAAAATACAGGAAGCCGCTGGTAATGAGGTAGTTAAAGTACAGATTGTCAACGACAGGGGGATTGCTATTTGCAAGTCTATGCTGGCCTGGCAAAAATTTGGCAATAACGAAACGCCGGAATCTACCGGTATCAAGGGGGACTTTTTTGTAGGAAAATTCTATGTCTTGTTTCAACAAAAACTGACGGAAGAATATAACCTTTGGAAATCTACGGAGGAGGCTGAAAAGGTTTACGGGGAGCAGAAAAAAGAAGAAGAGGAGAGCGAGGATTTTTTCAAAAGATATGACAAACAATACTTCAATGATTATAGTGCACTGGGCAAAGAAACTAAAGCACTCTTATTGAAATGGGAAGCCAGCGATCCTGATGCCCGGGAGCTTTGGCAGATGATGAACGGATGGGTATATAGCGGTTTTGAGAAAACTTATAAAAGCCTGGGAGTGACCTTCGATAAATTATACTTTGAATCCAATACTTATTTGCTCGGCAAGGATTTTATCGAAGAAGGCTTAAAAAAAGGTACTTTTTATAAAAAAGAAGATGGCTCGGTTTGGATCGACCTGCAATCAGCAAAACTTGATCATAAACTGGTACTTAGAGGTGACGGGACTTCAGTCTATATGACCCAGGATTTGGGAACAGTAGATTTGCGATACAAAGATTTTGGTACTCAAAAAATGATCTATGTCGTCGGCGATGAACAAAACCACCACTTCAAGGTATTGTTTGAAATCATGAAAAGATTGGGTGTCCCTTATGCAGATGGCCTGCATCATCTATCTTACGGAATGATCGATTTGCCGACTGGCAAAATGAAATCAAGGGAAGGAACAGTAGTAGATGCAGACGAGCTGATAGCGGAGGTGATTGGGGAAGCCCGAAACGGATCGACCGAAAGGGGCGATCTCGAAGATATTTCTAAGGAAGAACGAGATGATATTTATCGAAAAATCGGATTGGCAGCCTTGAAATATTTTATATTGAAAGTCAATCCTCAACGGCGAATGATCTTCAACCCGCAAGAATCGGTGGATCTTCAGGGAGATACCGGGCCTTATATTCAAAATGCCTACGTAAGAATCAAAAGCGTTTTGAGAAAAGCGGATCAGCAAGATACTTCAGCGGCTGAGCAGTATAAAAACATGGCATCTGTGGAAAGAGACCTGATCGCTTTGATGTATAAATTTCCGGAGATTATCCAACAGGCCGCAACACAATTAGATCCGGCACTCGTGGCAAGTTTTAGTTTTGATTTGGCAAAGGGCTACCATAGGTTTTACCATGATTGTAAGATCATCACTGCCGAAAGCCCGGAAGCCAAAGCTTTTAGGTTGAAACTCAGTGATAAGGTAGGCAAGGTGCTCCATAAATCAATGGCGCTCCTCGGTATCGAAATGCCGGAACGAATGTAGAATATTTAATATTTAAGAATGAGGATTTAGGATTTAGGAATGGGTTATAAATCCTAAATCTTAAACCCTAAATTTCAAATAAGTAGAAATGTCAGAAAAAGTAGAATCGCTCAACTTCATTGAGCAAATCATTGAAGAAAACATCAAAAGCAAGGGTGTTGGGAGCACTGTCCACACCCGTTTCCCACCTGAGCCAAATGGTTATTTACATATTGGTCACGTAAAAGCGATTTGTGTCAATTTCGAAATGGCTAAAAAATATGGTGGAAAAACAAATCTCCGGTTTGATGATACCAATCCGACTACCGAGGAAACGGAATTTGTAGACAACATCAAAAAAGATATCAAATGGCTGGGCTATGATTGGGAAGACCGGGAATATTTTGCTTCTGATTATTTCGGGCAACTGTATGAATTTGCCTGCGACCTGATTAAAAAAGGGCTGGCTTATATCGATGATTCTACTGCCGAAGAGATTGCTGTTCAAAAAGGTACACCCACAAAATCTGGCGTAGCCAATCAATTTCGTGATCGTTCCGTTGAGGAAAATCTTGACCTTTTCGAAAGAATGAAAAATGGAGAATTTCCTGATGGTGCACGTGTGCTAAGGGCAAAAGTAGACCTTTCTGCACCCAATATGCTTTTACGGGATCCGGTATTATATCGAATCAAGCACGAACACCACCACCGGACAGGGAATGAATGGTGTATCTACCCCTTATATGATTTTGCACATGGCCAGTCGGATGCTATCGAAGGGATTACCTACTCCCTTTGCTCTCTGGAGTTTATGAATCACCGGCCACTTTATAATTGGTTTATTGAAAAACTAGGCATTTTTCCTTCCCGTCAAATTGAATTTGCCAGGATGAATGTGGCATACATGATCACGAGTAAACGAAAGCTGAAAAAATTGGTGGAAGACGGGCTAGTGACAAGCTGGGAAGATCCTCGTATGCCTACCATTTCCGGGATGAGGAGAAAAGGATATCCTGCCTCAGCACTTCGGGTATTTTGTGATAAAGTTGGCGTTGCCAAAAGAGATAATGTGATCGAGATTGACTTGCTGGAGTCCTGCGTCCGCGATGAGCTAAATAAAAGTGCCGCCAGGGTAATGGCCGTACTAAATCCGGTAAAAGTCACGATCACCAATTACCCGAAAGGTCAGTCAGAAGAGTTGGAAACAGAAAACAATCCCGAGGATGAGTCAATGGGAACGCGTATGATTCCATTCTCCGACACCTTATATATTGAGCGGGAGGATTTTATGGAAGATGCCCCGAAGAAATTTTTCCGTTTGGGGCCAGGCAAAACAGTCCGTTTGAAAAGTGCCTACATCATCCATTGTGAAGATTTTGTAAAGGATGAAAATGGCGAAGTAATCGAAATCAAATGTATTTACTATCCGGATAGCAAAAGCGGGTCGGATACTTCAGGGATAAAAGCGAAAGGCACACTGCATTGGGTGTCAGTTCCTCATGCGGTAGAAGCAGAAGCAAGACTTTATGGTCGATTATTTACGGACGAAACGCCAACCGCCCACGGAGACCGGGATTTTATGGAATTTTTCAACCAGGAATCCTTAAAAGTCCTTCCGAAAGTCTTCGTTGAACCGAGCCTAAAGAATGCCGAGTCGGGTACGCAAGTCCAGTTTATACGAAAAGGCTACTTCGCTGTGGATATTGATTCAACAGCAGGTCACCTGGTTTTTAATCAAACTGTTGATTTAAAGAGTAGTTATAAGCCGGGGTAAGGGATGGAGGAAAGAAGGAGGATGGAAGAAGGGAAGAAACATTCCGAATTTTAGAAAGGATAGATTTATATTTATTCGAAGCTGAGGGACGCTGTAAAATAGGCCATTTGGTATTTAATGTAGCCGGCAAATTTATTTGCCTTGCTGGAAATACCATTGATTATTAGGTTGGAATCATGATTTTATTAGTGCTGAAAGCGCTAATCGGCATAAAAAATCATAAAAATTAGCATCCCTGCCGACCGGCTTCAGTGGCAAAAAAATTGGGGAGACTAAAGTTTCCTGACCCCATAATCCCTTTTCTTTCATAAGTTTTACCATTTAAAAGAAGGGTGATTTTTTTTACTTCAGAAAGTAGTTCTCAGTCGGTAGTCGCCAGCCTTCTCCTGTTTCTTGAAGTTTAGAGGTAGAAATTTTTCTTTTACATAGATACGAGTTTTGTTATAGAAAAACTTTCAAATATAAAATTGTAAAGTCCGAATCAGGCTTGTACTGAGCGAAGCCGTAGTACTGCCAACTGCCGACTTCTGACTTCTGACTTCCAGCTCTCCAACGGCATTTCCCAAAGAACCATAATTATTCATTCCGAAATCTGAAATCCTAATTCCAATTTTCCTATATTTGCCCCATCATGGCAAAAGGAAGAGTCATACTGGAAAACAAACGTTTTAATTTGATGATTGACCGGTTATGTCATCAGTTGATCGAGAATTACGACAAATTCGAAAATGCCTGTATCGTAGGTGTTCAGCCAAGAGGTGTTTACTTCGCCGACCGCATTCACAAAAGATTACAATCCATTCTTAAGGTTAAAAATATCGAATATGGAAAGTTAGACATCACTTTCCATAGAGATGATTTTCGTACACGCGAAAAGCCATTGCAGGCAAGTGTGACGGAGATGGAATTTTTAGTGGAAGATAAAAAGGTATTGCTGATCGATGATGTTTTATATACCGGAAGAACCATCCAGGCGGCCTTGAATGCCTTGCAGCATTACGGTAGACCTGAAAAAGTGGAATTGGTGGCTTTGGTTGATCGTCGGTTTAACCGTCATCTACCTATCCAGTCCGATTATATCGGCTTGACCATTGACGCTATTGATGAGGCTTATGTCAAAGTGGAATGGGAAGAACATGACGGCAGCGATCGTATCATTCTTTACCCCGATAAGTAGGGCTTGGTAAGCTACCGAATCCCGAACATCAGCTTACAAATATTCGAAAATAAACATGGCCAATACACAACTCAGTACAAAACATGTCTTAGGTATCAAGTACTTGACGGTCAATGACGTAAATCTTATATTCGAAACGGCAGAAAGGTTTAAAGAAGTCATCAACCGGCCCATCAAAAAAGTCCCTTCGCTTCGTGATGTGACCGTTGCCAATCTTTTTTTTGAAGATTCTACCCGAACAAGGATTTCTTTCGAATTGGCGGAAAAAAGACTATCCGCTGATGTAGTGAATTTTTCAGCTTCCTCCTCTTCCCTTAAAAAAGGAGAAACCCTGCTGGATACGGTCAATAATATCCTTTCCATGAAAATCGATATGGTCGTGATGCGACATCCTGCTCCGGGTGCTGCCGCTTTTTTGGCTAATCGTATTGATGCAAATATTATTAATGCCGGAGACGGTACACATGAACATCCTACCCAAGCCCTCTTAGATGCTTTTTCTATGCGCGAAGTGTTAGGAGATTTAGGAGGTAAAAAGATTGCCATTTTCGGTGATGTGTTGCATTCCAGAGTGGCTTTGAGTAATATATTTTGTCTTCAAAAATTAGGGGCAAAAGTACGGGTTTGTGGTCCACCGACGTTGATTCCCAAGTACATCGATCAATTAGGTGTTGAGGTCAGTTATAATGTCAGGGAAAGCCTTGAATGGTGTAATGTGGCTAACGTACTTCGAATCCAGCTGGAACGTCAGGATATCAAATATTTCCCATCTATCAGAGAATATGCTCAGTTTTACGGGATTAATAAGGCTTTATTGGATAGTCTGGACAGTGAAGTAGTCATTATGCATCCGGGACCTATCAACAGAGGCGTCGAAATTACCAGTGATGTAGCAGATTCCGAGCAATCCATTATCCTTCAGCAGGTAGAGAATGGCGTAGCTATTCGTATGGCTATTTTGTTCTTACTGGCAGCAAAGCGTTAAAATATAGCGTTTAATTGCTGGAAAACAAATAAATAAAAGTTATTTTGCGTTTCCCCAACAAATATTTTGTCTAGTTGGCTGCACAATTGTAATTGTTTTATGTAACTTGTTCAAACGTTTAAATGTGTAAAAACCCTTCAATATGAGGTATAATTGTTTACCACTATTTATTAGTTTCCTTATTTGTTTTTGCTCCCAGGCTTTGATAGCTCAAAACTGTGGTTCCTGGATTTCCGAGAATAAAATTATCGGAAGTTATCAACAGCTTAAAACCAAGACCCAGACATTAGTTGTCCGGGGGAATTATAGCTATTCTATTGAGTTTATGAATGATAAAAGTGGTGTCCAGGCTAAGATTTATTCCAAAAATGGTGTTGAATTTAATCAGGATGATGAGGTCATTTTTTGGGATAATCTCAAAAATCGTAAAACTTACCGATTCGTTGGAATGGGAGAAGTAGACAAACAAGGCGGAACGCCTGTATTTCTAAACGTTCTACAATTGGATTTGGCTGCTGTTAATTGGTTTGCAAGTTCCGTGATTACCACTATTTATTTTAAAAACAACATCAATAATGAGATTCGGAAGTTTCCTTTAAATGGTAGTCGACAAACTGACTTTCAAAATCTAATAAACTGTTTTCATATTTCGCTGGATAAGACTAAAGTGAACGATGTAGTTTTGAAAGGGAATGATTATAGTCCCAGGAGTGGTGGTGGAAAAGAAAAACCGATTAGCTCGACTTCTTCAGGGGTTAGAAAAGTTGCCGATATTAGCTTATTGAATGATAAAGAACTAGATATATTGAGAGAAGAGCTGAGAACCACCAAAGAACAACTCCGAACAGAAATTGAAGAAGAAAAAGCTAAGGCTGAAAAAATAAAAGCCGGCCTTCGTGATGAAGTAGCCCTTGCCCAGGAAAATGCTGCTGCTAAAAAAGCCCAATATGCCAATGAAGTACTAGAATCTCGAAAAAAATCTCAAGGCGAAATAGATAAAGAAAGAGAGATTATTGCGATGTCGGTCTCAGATGCCAGAACAAATGCAGGTAAAGAACTTGAGAAAATTAATCTCGATGTCATGACTTCCAGGCAAAGAGCCACGGATGAGATTCAAAAAGCAAAGATGGAATCGGCTCAGGAAGTAGTAGCGGCCAGAGAGAGTGCGGCCAACGAAATAAAGAAAGTAAAAGAGAGTCTGGATTTGGCTAAAGTGGAATATGCTAATGAAGTGTCCTCCGCCAGGGATAATTCTCAAAGTGAATTAAATAAAATTCGGGAAGAAACGGCAGCAACCATTGCCGCAGCGCGCGAAAAAGCAACTTCCGAGAAAGAGGAAACGACAGAGGATGTAGTCATTACTAAAAAAACTGCCGCCGAACAAATCCTGAAAATCAAAGAAGATACTGCAGAAGAGATTGCCCGAATTAGAGAGAATTCAGTAATAGAAAAAGAAAAAACAGCTTTTGATGTGGCTGAAACTCGTAGAAAAGCTGCAGAAGAAAAAGCTTTAATAAAGGAAAATAACGCTCATGAAGTAGCTGATCTCAGAGAAAATTTAGCCAAAGAAAAAGAAGTTCAGGCTAAATTAGTTGCAGAAACCAAGCAAAAAGCTGCGGAAGAAATTTCTAGAACCCAGGGACAGGTGGCTATTGAAAAAGAAAGAGCAAATACTGAAATAACTTCCACCAAAACCCATACTGCCGAAGAAATTGCAGAAGCAAAACGCAAAGCAGATGAAGAAAAATCCAACCTCGCTGCTGATGTCTCCGATGCCCGTAATAGAGCTTCGCAGACTATTCAGGAAATCACAACAGAAGAAGCTAAAAAAGTTGCAGACTCCAGATCAAATGCCAAAGTAGAAAAAGAAAAGATAGCTAATGATGTTCTGGCGGCCAAACAAAGGGCAACAGAAGAGATTTCCAAGGTGAAGGCAGAAGTTGCTGCTGCTATCGAAAAAGCTAAGAATGCGGAAACCAATGTCAAAACTCAATCTGCACAGGAAGTTGTCAAAGCTAAAGAAAGGTCAACTACGGAGATAAAGTCTGCACAGGAAGAAGCTTCCAAAAAAGTAAAAGAAGCTATTGCCAATGCTGATAAAGCCAAAGGAGACTATGCTAATAACGTGGCAGATGCACAAACCAAAGCACAAAATAAGATAAAAGAAATTCAGACAGAAGTTGCTCAAAAAATTGCTGAAGCAAAACAAAAAGAGTCGGAAACACAAAAAATGACTGCAGAAGAGGTCATTGCAGCTAGAGATAAAGCAACTTCCGAACTCACCAGAATCAGAGAAGAAAGTGCTCGTGAAATTGCAAAATCAAAAGAAGCTGCCGCCATTGCTGCACAGGAATCTTCTAATCAAGTGGCAGAAGGAAAAAGGAATGCTGCCGAACAGATTTCAAAAGTTAAGGGCGAAGAAGCTGAAGCAATTCGTGCTGCAAAAGAAGATGCTTCCCGTCAAAAACAGGAAATTGCTAATGGGGTAGCCATTTCCAGGGATCAGGCTGCTTCTGAAATTGCTGCTATTCAAAAACAAACAGCTAATGAAATAAGCCTTGCAAAAGAGGCAGCGGCTAAAGCGAAAGAGGAATCTGCTTTAAAGGTACTTATGGTTAGAGAAGAGTCAGCCGAAGAAATTGCCAAAACACAAGAGGAAGCTGCTCAGGAAGTTTCTGGAACTAAACAACAAGCCGC
>JBLHJZ010000034.1:0-14778 GCA_047619515.1 Saprospiraceae bacterium
CAGAAGATACGGGGCTGATCATTAAAAATTGCAACGAGTTTACGGTCATTGGTTCGGGAATGGTTATCCTTTTTGATCCAAGTCAATTGACACATAATAATGAAGAAATTCTGGAAGAGGGCACTCCTATGACAATGTCTAATCTGATCGTTCATATTCTTTCCAACAGTGATCAGTTTAAGATAGATCAGCGGAAAGTTGTAATATTGCCGGTGGATGCGGATTTTATTTGAGCATCCGCCGATTGAATATTGATGGAAAAAAATCGCGTAATTTGCGATAATTCGCGTCAGTATACTCCAATTCGATTTTGTGTTTTTGACACAGATTTCCGCGAATTACACGAATTTCGATTTGTGGTAAAATATGACATTCGTGTCATTTTTTAGATTTGGTTCTGTATTTTTAATCCTATAAAAACACATGAACCAAACCATAAAAATATTCCTGGCCTCCTCCTCCGAACTCCTGGAAGATCGCAAATCCTTCGAAATCTTCATCGGTCGGCAGAACAATATATTAATTGAAAAAGGCATCTATTTGAAATTAATCATCTGGGAAAACTTCCTCGATGCCATGTCAGACACCCGTTTACAGGAAGAGTATAATAATGCGATATTCCATCCGGTGATAGTCCCAAAGATAAAGCGGTGGTCGAAGAACCTACCTATAAAAAGGGCCATGTCCTGTATCAGATTCCCAAAAAAATGCAGTTGTTGAAAGAAACCACCTGCCGGATACGGATTGCTTTTGATAATGAGAAAAGGGAGTATAATAAGATTATTCATGCCTTGCAATTTTTGATTGATGAATTGCGGGAAAAGGATTTGGCTTAAATTATTAGGGTTATTTATAAATCAAAATCACCCCATCCTCACCCGCTTTCCGACTAGCCCGATACATCCCTTCCGTATTAAAAGGCAATGCGATATTCCCGAGCCTGTCCACCGCAATAAGACCGCCATCCCCATTAATTTTTAATAATCGATGATGAACGACTTCATGGCAGGCTGCCTCCAAACTAAGCCCTTTATACTCCATCAGACAAGACACATCATAAGCCACTACGCCACGTATAAAATATTCGCCGCTTCCCGTACAGGAAACCGCACAGGTGTTATTATTGGCATAAGTCCCGGCACCGATCATCGGGCTATCACCGATCCTTCCGAATTTTTTATTCGTCATACCTCCGGTGGATGTAGCGGCAGCGATATTACCGAAAACGTCAAGCGCAACTGCACCCACAGTACCAAATTTTTGCTCTTTTTTGATCGTATGATCTAATTGTACGGAATCGGTATCTTTAATTTCGAGCCACTGATTGTACCTGAAATCATCGTGAAACCATTCTTTTGGTTGAAAAACACAGTTCCAATTTTTTGCAAATGCCATGGCTCCTTCTCCCGCTAAGAAAACATGTTCGGATTTTTCCAATACCAGCCGGGCAAGTGCAATAGGATTCTGTACACCGGTGATCATGGATACCGCTCCTGCATCCAGGGTACGGCCATCCATTATCGAGGCATCCATTTCGTGGGTACCTTCTGCGGTGAAAACGGAGCCCTTGCCCGCATTAAAAAGGGGAGAATCTTCCAGTTTCATCACTGCGATTTCTACCGCAGCCAGGGCGGATTGCTGATTTTTCAAGGCGTCATAACCTGCATCCAGTGCTACTTGCAGTGCCTGCTGGTAAGCCATTTCTTTTTCCGGAGTCATACTGCTTTTGAGTATCGTGCCTGCACCTCCGTGGATAGCGATTGAGAATGTATTCATGCTGCAAAAATACTCCTTTGTTTTGTTTCTCTCTTATCTTTTGTCGAGGTTTTTTAATGGTTCAAGTTGTGTTGACAGGATACTGTCTAAAGAATTGAACAAAGAAGCTTTTAAATTGTAGATTTGACATTTAATGCTACTTTGATAAAATGCGGCAGCCAGTACATTTTTTAATACAAATCCTACATCATGAAATTTGATTCTACAAAAAAATCTTTTATTCTTCCTTTCAACAGCGTTCTCTTTTTTATTTTTCTATTTTCCGGAACCGGCTTTAGCCAAAGCACTTCCAATCATGGAAATAAATTTGAGCAATTGGACCAGATGCTGGCCAGTCCCAATGAATACCGTTCGGTAGATGGAGCTCCAGGGCCAAAGTATTGGCAGCAAAAAGTAGATTATGATATAGAATGTAGCCTCGATACAGAAACCCAACGGCTTGACGGGCAGGAAACAATCCGCTATTCCAACCAATCACCTGCTACACTCCGGTATCTATGGTTGCAACTAGATGAAAATCAACATGATCCGAAAAGTGATAATCATTATTCCGAGACAAGTAACATTAGAGATGTGATGGGAGAAGACCAGTTAAAGCAATTGGAGCGATGGAGAGAATTAGACAAGTTTGGTTGCAAAATAGAAGATATTCGTGATGGAAATGATGTACCACTAAAGTACACCATCAACAAAACGATGATGAGGGTTGAATTGCCAAAACCATTATTGTCTGGAGAGACTTTTGAATTTAAAATCAAATGGCATTATTACCTCATTGACCGAATCAATTCTCCAAGTTGGGGAAGAGGCGGTTATGAATATTTTGAAAAAGATGGGAATTATCTATTTACCATTGTACAATGGTTTCCAAGGTTGTGTGTATATAGCGATTCAGAAGGCTGGCAGAATAATCAATTTACCGGACGTGGAGAATTTGCTTTACAATTTGGAAATTATGTTGTAAAAATAACGGTGCCATCAGATGAAGTGGTGGGCGCCACCGGTGAATGTATCAACTATTCTACCGTATTGTCACCGGAGCATTTGAAACGATGGGAACAGGCAAAGACTGCAACGGAACCAATAGAAATTGTCACTTTGGAGGAAGCCAAAAAAACCGAGAAAACCAAGAAAGCAAAAGATACAAAGACCTGGATTTTTAAAGCGGACAATGTAAGGGATTTTGCCTGGACGGCCAGTCGTAAATTTGTCTGGGATGCGATGCCTCATTTTAATGAAGATGGAAAGAGAGCGATGTGTCAGAGTTTTTATGCAAAAGAAGCCTATCCTATTTATAGCCGCTATTCTACAAAAGCAGTTATTCAAACCTTGAAATCTTACTCGAAATATTCTATTCCTTATCCATACCCGTCTGCTATTTCTGTGGAAGCAGCCAATGGTATGGAATACCCGATGATTTGTTTTAATCCTGGACGTGCGGAAGAAGATGGCACTTATTCTGAAGATGCGAAAAATTCTTGCATTTCAGTAGTCATCCATGAAGTTGGACATACATATTTTCCGATGATCATCAATAGCGATGAACGTCAATGGGCCTGGATGGATGAAGGGATCAATACCTTTGTACAATACCTTGCGGAACAGGAATTTGATAATAAATATAAATCCTGGGTTGGTGCCGATAAAATCGTTGATTATATGAAAGCGCCGAAAGACCAGTTGGAACCCATCATGACCAATGCGGAAAATATTGTTCAATATTTCCCCAATGCTTATTTGAAACCTGCTGCTGCTTTGAATATTCTACGAGAGACCATAATGGGCAGGGAACTTTTCGATTACGCTTTTAAGGAATATTGCAGACGATGGGCTTTTAAGCATCCGACGCCGGCAGATTTTTTCAGAACGATGGAAGATGCCAGTGGGGTAGATCTTGACTGGTTTTGGCGGGGCTGGTTTTATAGTACAGATGCCGTAGATATTTCATTAGATAGTATCAAATGGTATAAAGTGGACCTAGAAAATAATCCGGAGAAAAAAGAAGATTCTTTTAAGCAACCGGTTGAAAAACAATTTGACGACATCAGTAGAAAACGAAACAGGGAAGAAGGGATTAAATTTTCAGTAGATGAAGACCCCAATCTTAGGGATTTTTATACCGATTACGATCCTTTTGCAGTAGGAGATACTATTGTGGAATTTAAAAGAACCCTTTTCGATGAAACTTATTCTAAAAAGGAAAAGGAAAAATTGTTTAGCAAAAATAATTACTACGAGCTACACTTCAGCAATAAAGGCGGTTTGGTGATGCCGGTAATTATTGAGTGGACCTTCGACGATGGTACAAAAGAAGTACAACGAGTACCGGTAGAAATCTGGCGAAAAAATGAAAACAACTTCACCAAGGTTTTTGTAAAAGATAAAGAAGTGAAAGGTATCGTCATCGATCCCTATAAAGAAACGGCAGATATTGATGAAAGCAATAACAACTGGCCAGTAAAAGAATTGCCAAGTCGGTTCCAGGTTTTCAAAAAGCATAAGCAGGGAGAGAATCCAAATCCTATGCAGAAAGCCAAAAAGAAAAAAAAGGTGATTCGGCCTTAGAAATGAAGTATAAATAAAATTGATTTCTATACGCTAAAATTAGCTTTTATGAATATTCAAAACATCGATGTATTTAAGTCTTTTTCGTTCTCTCAACTCCGTTGGGGACAAGCCTTACTTTTTACGCTACTTTTAATTCCCTTTATTGGTTTCAGCCAAAGGTCTTCAAATCATGGAAATAAATTTGAACAATTAGGAGCGGAATTGCCCACTGGGAATTCCTACCGTGGAACGGATGGAGCGCCGGGATCAGACTATTGGCAACAGCGCTGTGATTACGATATTGACTGTTCGCTGGATATTAAAAATCAAAGGCTAAATGGCTCGGAGTTAATAACTTATCAAAATAACTCTCCGAATACTTTGCGTTTTTTATGGCTTCAGTTAGATGAAAATCAATTTTCTACTGAGAATTCGAATCAATACTTTGACCCCAGTTCTATAGATGGTACAATGAGTGAAAATGAATTAAGAGGCTTGGAACCCTGGCGTGAATTAGATAAACATGGGGTTAATATTCTGGAAGTTAAAGATGCTAATGACAAGCCACTTGAATATTCCATCAACAAAACCATGATGCGGGTAGAATTACCGGAACCACTTAAACCTGGCGTGAAATTCTCCTTCCGTATTAAATGGTTTTATAACCTCGTTGACCGGGTTGCTATGATGGATTTGCTACCGACCTTTGCCAATTATCCCCGGGGCGGTTATGAGTATTTTTCGGATGACAAAAATTATTTATATACCATCTCCCAATGGTATCCAAGACTTTGTGCCTATACGGATTACGAAGGTTGGCAGAATAATCAATTTACAGGACAGGCAGAGTTTGCTTTGACCTTTGGAAATTTTTTGGTAAAAATGACAGTGCCTTCCGATCATATGGTAGGCTCAACAGGGGAGTGTTTAAATTATTCGACGGTGCTTACTGCTGACCAGTTGCAACGTTTTGAAAAAGCTAAGACTACCGTTGAGCCAATAGAGATTGTTACCTTAAAAGAAGCAAAAGCAGCAGAGAAAAAGAAACAAACCAAGGATACTAAAACCTGGATTTATAAAGCTGAAAACGTTCGGGACTTTGCCTGGACTGCCAGCCGAAAATTTGTTTGGGACGCTATGCCTCATATCACCGAGGATGGTAAAAGAGTGATGTGTATGAGTTATTATGGAAAAGAAGCCTATCCAATTTATAGTAAATTTTCTACCAAAGCAGTGGCCCATACTTTGAAGACTTATTCTAAATATTCAATTCCTTATCCATATCCATCTGCTATTTCAGTGGAAGCGGCTAACGGAATGGAATACCCGATGATTTGTTTCAATCCGGGGCGAGCGGAAAAAGATGGAACTTATGAAGAGTATGTAAAGGAAGCGGCAATAGGAACTATAATTCATGAAGTCGGACATAACTATTTTCCCATGATCATTAATAGTGACGAGCGCCAATGGTCCTGGATGGATGAAGGGTTGAATAGTTTTGTTGAATACCTCACAGAAGCAGAATTTGATAGTAATTGGGATACCGGATTTGGCCCTACAGCGACGATTACCGATTATATGGCTTTACCTAAAAAGTACCTGGAGCCTGTCATGACCAATGGTGAAAATCTGGTGGACTTCGGTTCGAATGCCTATACCAAACCAGCGGCCGGTTTAAATATTTTGAGGGAGACCATCATGGGTAGAGAGTTATTTGATTATGCTTTTAAGGAATATTGTAGAAGATGGGCTTTTAAAAGTCCGACGCCTGCGGATTTCTTTCGCACCATGGAAGATGCTAGTGGGGTAGACCTCGACTGGTTTTGGCGGGGCTGGTTTTATAGTACGGACGCAGTAGATATTTCACTGGATAGTATCAAATGGTATAAAGTGGATTTGGAAAATGACCCGGAGAAAAGAGAAAATTCGTTTGAGCAGCCCGTTGAAAAACAATTCGATGATATCAGTAGAAAACGAAACAGGGAAGAAGGACTTAAATTTTCAGTAGAGGAAGATTCAACTCTTAGGGATTTTTATACCGATTACGACCCTTTCGCAGTAGGAGACACTATCGTGGAATTTAAAAGAACCCTTTTCGATGAAACTTATTCTAAAAAGGAAAAGGAAAAATTGTTTAGCAAAAATAATTACTACGAGCTACACTTCAGCAATAAAGGTGGTTTGGTGATGCCCGTGATCATCGAATGGACCTTCGACGATGGTACAAAAGAAGTACAACGAGTACCGGTAGAAATCTGGCGAAAAAATGAAAACAACTTCACCAAGGTTTTTGTAAAAGATAAAGAAGTGAAAGGTATCGTCATCGATCCCTATAAAGAAACGGCAGATATTGATGAAAGCAATAACAACTGGCCGGTAAAAGAATTGCCAAGTCGGTTCCAGGTTTTCAAAAAGCATAAACAAGGAGAGAATCTAAATCCTATGCAGAAGGCTAAAAAGAAAAAGAAGGTGATTCGGCCTTAGTATTTTTGATCTTACGAATTTATAGGCTGTCTTAAAAGCTGGGTCGGGATAGTTCATTCCTGTCCCTTAGCAATGCTCTTAGTTTATTACTTCCCGTAGGGGCAAAAAAAGAGCGTCATATTTAAAAAATATGACGCTCGATTAACCCCAAAAAACCAAATGAAAACATAGATATTTTCATCTATGATGCAAGGTTAGATAAACTATTCGATTTATAGTTGATTAAGGGCAGCTTATTTCCAGAATTGGGCTCAAAATGGCAAATTTAGGTGATTTGCCTATCAGTTTTACTGGCGATTTACCAAATAATCTCCATTTTTTGTCCCTTCCTTATTTTAACTTTTCTCGTTTTATTCCCACTAATTAATGTTAACTTTCCTCCTTCTTTCGAATAAATATTTACCTTTTTTAAAATATGATTATCCCATTCCAAAGTAATCGTATAGCCACCTCTGGCACGCACACCACTTACCGATCCATTTGGCCAGGCATCGGGTAGGGCAGGGAGCAACCTAATTTCACCCTCGCTGGATTGCATCAACATTTCTACCACTGCCGCTGCACCACCAAAGTTGCCGTCAATTTGAAAAGGCGGATGAGCATCGAAAAGATTGGGATAAGTGCCGCCACTTCTTACATAATCGGTTTTGACACCATCCGGCTCCACATAATGCAACAACTCGCGATACATTTTATAGGCATGATTACCATCCCAAAGCCTTGCCCAAAGATTGATCCGCCAGCCTTTTGACCATCCCGTAGATTCGTCGCCTTTGATTTCCAGGGTTTTGCGGCAAGCATCGGCCAAATCAGGGGTTTTATCGGGAGTAATCTGATGTCCCGGATAAAGTCCAAAAAGATGCGTCTGATGCCGATGTTGTGGTGCTGCATCTTCCCAATCATGGTACCATTCCTGGAGATTACCTTTTTTACCGATTTGATAAGGATGTAAGCTGGCGAGCGCATTTTTTAATTGCTTTCGAAAATCTTTGTCTGTTTTTAAAAGGGTAGCAGCCTTTAGGGTTTGTGTAAAACATTCCCTGATCATAGCCAGATCGGCAGTGGCGCCATACAAAGTCGCTCCTTTATATCCATCTGGTGTGAGGTAAATATTTTCAGGGGAGGTAGCAGGAGAAGTGATCAGCTTTCCATTCTCATCTTCCACCAGCCATTCCAGACAAAATTGGGCAGCACCTTTCATCAAGGGATAAGCTTTCGTTTTTAAAAAATCGCTGTCCTGGGTGAAAATATAATGCTCCCAAAGATGGGTACTCAGCCAGGTACCGCCCATGTTCCAATTGGCCCAAACCGGGTGCCCTTTTCCAAAATCCCCGACGGGATTGCTCATCGCCCAGATATCAGAATTATGACAAGCCGCCCAGCCTTCGACGCCATAAAATGTCTTGGCAGTAATCGCTCCGGTGCTAGCCACATTTTCAATAAAGGTCAATAAAGGGATATGCATTTCCGAAAGGTTGCTATTCTCGGCAAGCCAGTAGTTTTCTTCCACATTGATATTTACGGTATAATTACTACTCCAGGGTGGGCGGATATAAGGATTCCAGATGCCTTGCAAATTAGCGGGAACGCCTGCTGTTCTCGAACTGGAGATCAGGAGATAGCGACCAAATTGAAAATACAAAATCTCCAGATTTTTGTCTTCTTTTCCTTCGGTGTATCTTCTCAGTCGCTCATCCGTGGCTAAGTCGGGCGCATCGCTTGCTCCTAGCTGAAGGCTTACTCTGTTAAAATAGGATTGATAATCTTCGAGGTGTACTTTTTTTAATTCTTCAAATGTTTTTGAGGAAGCTTTTGTTAATTGCTGATTGGCCAGTGCTTTATTCTCCTTGCCTTCTTTGGCTGGATCTTTATCGAAGCCATTAAAACTCGTGGCCGTAGATATTAAAATAATAGCTTCGCTGGCACCGCTTAAGATAAGACTGGTGTCTGTGATTGAAACTTTGCCCTCTTTGTTTTGAATTTTAAAAAGGGTCGTAAACCGGGTACCACGATTTTTATCAAAAAGCACTGCGTCAGCAATATCTCCCCGGTAGCTCGGTTCTGTATGATAGGGAGCATAGCCGTTTACAGTTAAAATATTTTCTGTTGTAGCGATTTTGTATTTTAGTAGACTTTCAAAATTCAACTCAAAATTTAATGCGCCTCTTTTACTGCTTGTCAATTTAATGGCCATGACCTGATCCGGATGAGAAATAAAATATTCTCTGGTGAAATCAATCCCATCAACCTGATAGCGGATTTTTGAAGTGGCTTCGCTGATATTTAATTCCCGATAGTAGTTTTGTGCTTCTCCTTTATGTTTTACATTTATAAAAAAAGTGCCAAGCGGCGCAAACGATTGGGAGAAGGATCCTTGTACTTTTCGATTGAGAGAATCAGCGAGTGGGTAATCTTCATTCTTTAACGCTTTTCTGATTGCCGGGATATATTGGTACGCTTTGGGATTCATATTTGGGTCTACTGGCTCTCCCGACCAGAGTGTCGCATCATTGAGGTATATTTTATCAGATGTTATACCGCCAAAAACGGAGGCACCCATTTTACCATTTCCCAGCACCAGGCTTTCTTCGAAATATTGGGCGGGTTGATTATACCAAAGGGTATTATCGGATTGGGCAAAAGCTATATTTATTTTGATAAGTATAATAGAAATGACCAGGAAAGGCTTGCTGATTTTCATATTCATTTTTAGGATTGAAATAGTTTAGTACTTACTCAAAATCGAAAGCTATTATTTGCGGAGTCCTAAAGGTAAGTTACTTTTTGCTTTTAGAGAAATGCAATAAAGGAGTGTTGTGCTGTTGATGATTATCATACGGCGAATTGATTTACATCATTTCTTTTCTTCTTAATATAAACTAAAATGGATAGTTAACCCATATCAGCTTTATGATTTTAATCACCCTGATAGGAAAACAACTCAAAGTCATTGGATTTTTTTAACTTTAGCAATTATAACTTTTTCCTCGTGAAAATAGAAAATCCGAAAAAACGCGGGAAGTATGAAAAAATATGATGTAATAATACTCGGAGGAGGCCTGGCAGGCTTAACTCTTGCTCTTCAGCTAAAGTTGTCTATGGCTGAGATATCCATTCTTGTATTAGAAAAACGTTCTGATCATGCTCCGGTAGCTACGCATAAAGTTGGCGAATCTATAGCGGAATTAGGTTCTCACTATTTACGGGAAGTCCTTCAGCTTAAAGAATATTTGAATGAATGTCAGCTACCTAAATTTGGATTTCGCTTTTTCTTTGGCCAGGAGCATAAAGAAGATATAGCCAGGCGCATTGAAGTGGGATCAAAAGTTTTGCATCCAATGCCTGCTCATCAAATTGACAGAGGTTTATTTGAAAATGAACTAGTGAACAGATTGCATAATCATGGAGTAGATGTCGTCTTGGGAGCTACGGTGAAGAATGTAGAATTATCGAAAGCAGGTCATGAGATTCATTTTAAAAAAGAAGGTGAGGACTATTATAATATAGGAAGGTGGATAATTGATTCAACGGGGAGAAGAGGTTTACTAAAAAGAAAACTTGGCCTGGCTAAAGAATTAGATCATGATATAAATGCAGCCTGGTTCAGATTAAGCTGTGATATAGATATTGATGATTGGTCGGAGGACAAAGCCTGGAGTAGCTACACGGATCCGGGGCGAAGACGATTAGCCACTAATCACCTTATGGGCGAAGGCTATTGGGTTTGGTTAATACCTTTGATTTCTGGCAATACGAGTATAGGAATTGTGGCGGATCCAACCTTTCATCCATTTGATCAGTTCAATACTTTCGAGAAAGCAATGAAATGGTTAGAGAAGAAGGAACCCCTAGCTGCTAAAATGTTGGGAAAGCATAAAGATAAGTTGAGTGATTTTAAAGTCATGAAGCATTTGTCGCATGATAGCAAACAATTTTTTTCATCGGATAGATGGGGACTTACAGGAGACTCCGGTGCTTTTATGGATCCGTTTTACTCTCCGGGAACAGACTTCGTTGCACTCAATAATTCCTGGCTCACGGAATTGATTACCAGTGATATCAGCGGAGAAAATATCGGACTGCGAACTATGATTTATGAGCATACACAAAGAGAACTCCTCAGCGGCTGGATACTGCTCTATAAGAATATGTACGGCTTGTTTGGTAAAACCCAAATTATGCTGATGAAAATAGTATGGGATTGGGGGTCTTATTGGGCAATACCAACCTTAATGTTTAGCAATGATGGCTATACAAATATTGCAGTGCTAAAACAATATGCTGCTGGCTCCGATAGTATTGGTCGGAGATTTTCAAAACTAAACGAACAAATCCAAGCACTATTTATAGCCTGGGGCCAACACGATATTGAATCATACTCAGACCAGCAGATCAATATTTTTGATTTAGACTGCCTTGATCAATTTCACCAGGGACTTAAAAAGAAGTATACTCCGGTAGATTTGATACCCCGAATCGAATCTAACTTGAAAATACTGGAACAGATTTCTGCTGAGATATTCCGTTTGGTCAGTGCAAAAATAAATGGAACTCCTCCGGATATGAAAGTTGACCCCTATAGGATGGACATTGAGGATAATAAAAATGAAATCCTGGAAAAATCAAAAGGACAACATGCCTTGGGTGTCGATGAATCCATTAAGGCCGACCTTGCAAGGGTCTGGTTGAGTCCAAAAAAAACGATAAGTAATGAATATGCCTAATGAAGCTGCCATAAAAATGGAATACATTCAACAACTATTCCTTGGAGTTCAGGATTTTATGCAAAAAAAACCTGATTTGGAAGAGCTAATTGTTTATCTGGACGCAATACCTGGAGAATTTCGTTCTGTGGCATACGAAAGTGCTTCAATGGAAATAGGGCTTTATGATTTGTCAAAAGGGACGCAATTACCTGAATGGGAACAATTCTACTTTCGTTCTGGGGAAATACACTCTTTTCATCTGGACATCGGGCTTGGTTGGGCATTTGCAAAGACTGGAACTTTTCCCGCTCCTATCTGGGAGCCGCTGCACCCACTGATGCGTTGGATGATTTTTGACGGTATGGGGTATTACCATGGTCTTTTTAAAGGAAGAAGAACGGTCAAAAAACAACTTATTCCGGAAGGCGTCGAAGGGCAGGACAGGCAGGGATATGACCAAGGTCTTGGCAGGCGTTTATGGTATATCGCCAAAGGAGAAGTGAAAGATCTTGTTAGCTTAATACAGCCATTTCCTTCTTTAAGGCATCCGGATTTATGGCGTGGGGTAGGCATAGCTTGCGGATATGTAGGGGGTAATAAGAAAGCCAATCTTGAACTTCTTTCGGCTGCCTCCGGAGAATGGAAACCACAACTGTGTACCGGAATAGCTTTAGCTGCAATGAGTCGGAATACTTCCGAAAGTGTCAATGGTGATATAAAAGAGGCATGTCAGTTTATTTGTAAAATGAATTTAGAAGAAATAGTAAATATTTTAAATCAAATAATTTCTAAACCCGATGTTGATACCCGACTGAATGCTGCTAATTGGATCAATCAACTGGAATCAGCGTTTAAGTAAAAAAAGCATTTGATATGAAAAAACATATACTGATCATCGCACTAGCCATATTCGTAATCATGGCCTGTACCGTATTTTTAAGTGATGGATTTACTTATTTGGTTGCTTCATTAATGGCAATTATTGCCATTGGGATAATCCGAGCCAATAGGTCAATAGCAACGAAAATGACCAGATGGGCAAAATCGAACCCTAAAAAAACACAGGTCATAATTACCGGATTGCAATTTATTCTTATGGGCTTGGGTCTTTTTACTGGCTATAATTTAAAAAAATTAGGCTTTGAATTTTCGGATGTTACCGCTTACGTGTTTAGTATAATTATGGGTATAGGATTTTTATCAGTACCTTTCTTTCCAAAGCGAGAGAGTATAGCCATTCCAAGAGAAGTAGAGAAGTACAGGGCAGCCTATTTGAGTATTGCACTATCGATGTTTGTAATCATAACCTTTACAGGAAACAGGATAGGAGATGTTTACCCAAATTCTCCTATCACCCAAGCGCTGGAAGAAATTGATAAATCTATTTTTCCAGATCTATTTATACAGGATACTGAATTTAATGAAGATGGAATTGGGGTATTCTATAATCATAAACCCAGTCAAACTTTTGCCGATGAATCTTATCCCAAAGCTGTTTTTGCTGTAAATCCAGTCTATAAAAAAGAATCTATTGATGAATCAATTTTTCCAGATAAGATCAAATCACGTAAAGATCTTAGGAAATTAAGAAAGGCGAAACGGAAAGCAAATAGAAAAGCAAGGAAGGAACTCAGGAAAAAATTTAGACTGGCTTTAGCGGGAGGATCATGTGTTTTGGCTATTTTTTTAATTGTACTTCTTAGCCTTTTAGTTTGTGCGGGAGTTTGCCTTGTGGTTCTTGGATTTATGGCGCTTTTTGGAGGAGGACTTTTAATCGGATTGGCAGCTGTTTTTGCAGGACCTTTTGCATTTTGGGGAGGAATAAAAGGTATTAAGAACGTCAGTAAATGGTGTAGGGATGGAGACTGAGGTTCCAGATTTTGGATCACCCAACTTGAATTTACGTATATTTAAGATATTATATAAATTTTTAGAAATTTGAATATAATAGACTTTATGCCAAAAGTTTTTGTATGTCAGAGCGGCACGAACGCCTAATACCGAAAACTTAATAAAGTCTAATAAACCCTTTAATATGAAAAAAAATATACTAGTCACCGCATTAGTAACAATAGTAATCGGCGCTTGTACAATATTTATAAGTGACGGACTGACTTATTTGGTAGCCTCATTGATGGCGCTTATTATCATTGGCGTAATTCGAGCGAACAGGTCAAGGGTAATGAAAATGACCAGATGGGCAAAAACTAATCCTGGAAAAGCGCAGGGCTTAATTGTCGGATTGCAATTGACCCTTATGGGATTGGGACTTATTGCTGGCTATAATTTAAAAGAATTAGGCTTCGAATTTTCAAATGCGACTGCCTATATATTTACAGCCATTATGGTTATAGGATTTTTATCCGTCCCCTTTATGCCGAAACGCAACACAATAGCGATTCCGAAAGAGGTGAATAAACAAAGATTATCTTTTTTGAGTATTGCCTTGTCTCTCTTGATAATGATGGCCTTCGTTGGTAATAGAATCGGAGACGTTTACCCGGATTCTCCAATAACCCATGCCTTAGAAACAATTGATCAGTCAATTTTTCCGGAGGAGATTATAGAGGAGACATACTTCAATGAAGCTCCGATTGGGCAGTTGCAAAATAAAAACTACGATCAATATTTGGCGGATAAATTACCTGCCGACGCAGTTTTTATAGTAAATCCAATCTATGACAAAGAAAGAATGGATAAATCAATTTCTCCGAATAATATCACGTCGCATAAAAAACTAAAAAAAGCAGCAAAGGCAAAGAAAAAGGAGCTGAGAAAGGCAAAGAGAAAGTTGAGAAAGGAATTCCGTAAAAAATTAAGACTAGCTGCAGGAGGGGGGATGTGTGCGTTGGGAATTCTATTTACTATTATCCTCATAATTCCATTATGTGCAGGCTTTTGCCTTATTATTGGTGCCTTTGGCACAGCCGGAGCAACTTCGGTTCTTGGAGGGGTGGCTCTTTTAGCGGGATCGATCTGGGGAATGGTAGAGTCCATTAAATTGTGTATGAATAATGACTAATGTAGTGCATTGTATACTGATTACCGGAGCGTCCAAAGGTATTGGAAAAGCTATTGCGTTACAGCTATCGAAAGATCATGGCTTGCACATGCTGATTAATTATTCTTCTGATACCAATGCAGCGAAGGAAACATTGGATGAAATTAGTAAAGCAGGAGGAACGGCTGAACTGCTTAAATTCAATGTTCAAAATAAAGTAGAAGTTGATGAAGTGATTGGTAAATGGCAAGAAAATAATCCGAA
>JBLHJZ010000035.1:0-14776 GCA_047619515.1 Saprospiraceae bacterium
AGTAACCTTGATTTAATAAAACCAAACAAGATTGTCAATCTGCCTTTCATTAAAGAGGATCCTAATATTGTTGGAGATAAAGCGATTTATAATATCTTCCTTGCCAATGATGATTTAGCATATCTCGCCTGTGGGTTTGGGGTGGTAGAGTTAAACATTGATCGGGAAGAGTTTGGTTTTACCACCAAAATGAATCTAAAGGTCAATGATATCCACATCTATGAAGGATCATTTTATGCGGCAACGAATGAAGGCATTTACCGGGCCTCTAATGACGGCAGCCTGAACCTCCAGGATTTCGGAAACTGGAAGCTATTAGGAACAGAAGAAGGTTTTCCTTCGGATTATAGTTCTCGCTCTGTCGAAACATATAATGGAAAACTTTATATTGATATTGACGATACACTCTACTATTATGAAAACTCAACCTTGGTAGAAATTTATACCGAAGAGGGTTTTGAAATTACTTTTCTCTCCGCAGACGGCGCTCACCTACTTGTGGGTATGGGCTGTATAGAGAGTTGTGAAGGCAAAGTGCTTTTCTTTGATGAAAACCATAATACCCAAAGATCAGGCAGCAAGTGTGTCAGCAGGACGCATTATGCTATTGAAGATAGCAATGGAGGCGTATGGTATGGTGATCGCTGGGATGCTATCCGGATTTCCGAAACCGCAACGGGAGATTGCAGGAAGGAAACTTTTAACTCTCCATATACTCACGACGCAATAGAATTAGTGATAGACGATAATGACCTCTACGTGACCACAGAGACACCTCCTTCAAATAACTCCAACGGCTTTTATCAATTCAAAGATGGTAATTGGAATATTTTTAATTCCTTGTTCAATAGCGCTTTATCCGGTATCCGTTCAGTGTATCGGGTAGCTGTACATCCGGAAAATAAAAAAATATATGCTGGTACATTTTACCAGGGTTTATGGGAAATAGATGGTGAAAATTACACTTTATATGATAGTTCCAATTCGCCCTTGGGAGAATCAGCCGAAGCAGGAAGAGTTCGTATAGGAGGCCTGGCTTTCGACAAGGATAATAATTTATGGATGGCTAATCACACTTCAGCAAGCCCCTTGGTGGTATTGAAAAATGACGGCACCTGGCAAAATAATTTCAACCTTCCTTATAATGCCTTGCAGGACATTGTGATTGATGAAGCTGGAAATAAATGGAGTAAGATTGACGGTTCCGGCCAGGGGATAGCCGTTTTTAACGAAGGCGATATGACCGTCCAAAGCGATGATCAGGTTTGGACATTTACTACATCTAATAGCGCTTTGCCCACTAATATCGTAAATTGCATAGCGGTCGATCTGGACGGCGATGTCTGGGTGGGCACAGACGAAGGCGTTGTGGTTTTCGAATGCGGTTCAAATGTATTTGATACTCAGTGTAAAGGATCCAGAAGAATAGTGGAAGTAGATGGGTTCAATGCTTACCTCCTTGAAACGGAAAGCGTAAGAACTATTGCTATTGACGGGGCTAATCGGAAATGGTTCGGTACCACCAATGGTGTATTTGTACAGTCTGCAAACGGGGAAGATCAAATTGCTTTTTTTGATAAAGATAATAGTCCGCTTTTTAATAACACTATCAATGATATTGCTATCAACCGGAATTCCGGAGAGGTCTTTATCGGTACAGCGAGTGGCTTGATTTCTATTCGTGGTGAAGCGACCGGAGGTGGTTCAAGACATGAGTCCACCGTTTTTGCTTATCCCAATCCGGTTCGTCCGGATTATAATGGGCCGATAGCTATCAAAGGTTTGCCAAGAGATGCGAATGTAAAAATCACAGATGTCTCCGGACAGTTGGTTTATGAAACGAAAGCTTTAGGTGGGCAGGCCATTTGGGATGGCAGAGACTATAATGGTCGTAAAGCCGCTTCGGGAGTTTATCTGGTTTTTTCTACGAGTAAGGAAGTTCTTGACAATCCTGATGCAGAAGTGACTAAGATTCTTTTTATGAAATAAAAACAAATCCTCCCAAATGGCAAAGGATGAATGGTCAGTGTCCTTTTCTTTTTTTCTTTCCTTTCTATTCTTTATGTTTAACTTTAACGCTGCATTCTTCCTATCATAAACAGCAATAAATAGTGAAATTAAGCAGTGTTGGTAAAATATCTTTAGCTATCCTTTTCTTGCTGGTTGCCTATTGGCCAGTTAGTTTTATGCAATTTTCGATGAAATACGACATGATGGATTGGTTTTATCCAATGCGTTATCTTGTCGGAGAATGTTTGCAAAATAATGTCTTGCCTACCTGGAATCCTTATATCAATTTAGGTTATCCATTACATACTGATCCACAGAGCGGGGCTTTGTATCCGATCGTCTGGTTATTGGGTGGATTATTTGGCTATAGTGTGTATACGATACATTTGGAGTTTGTGATCCATATTATCCTCGCCTTTTATGGCATGAAAAAACTATCAGAAGAGATTGGAGTAAATGAAAATATTTCGATAATTGTTGGACTCAGCTATGCATGTTGTGGTTTTTTTGTAGGAAATGCCCAACACCTGAGTTGGATAATCAGTGCGGCATGGATTCCTTTTGTGGCTTGCTATTATTTAAAACTAATGCGGTCAAACTATTGGCGGGATGCACTATGGCTTTCGACCTTTTCATTCCTGTTGCTGACCGGGGGCTACCCGGCATTTATCATCACGCTTTTTTATTTGATGGGCATTGCTTTTATAGTGCGAGTGCTTTTTTATTTAAAAACAAAGAATTTTCTTGCTGCAAGAAAATTCTTTTGGAATAACTGCCTTTTTGGTTTTGCTTTTCTTTTACAAAGTCTGGCCTTTCTGAAATTTTTTCTGGAGTCACTGCCTTTTTTGGTCAGGACAGAATCATTGAGTATATCCGATGCGCAGTTATTACCTTTCTCTCCCTCATCTTTTCTCTCTTTTATTTTACCGTTTATTACTGGTGGGAATTCCGGCTTTTTTAAAACAGATCCTTCCATGTCAAATGGCTATATTGGATTGATCGGGTTTTTATTTGCATTGCTTTATCTGTGGAAAAAACCGGATTGGAAAAGTATCATTTTATGGATTTGCGTCATCTTTTTTTTATTAGTGGCTATGGGAGATTATTTTTTCCTGAGAGAATGGCTATATGATTATGTCCCCATGATGAATTTGTTCCGATACCCTTCTTTGTTTCGGGTGTTTGCTTTGATTAACTTATTGCTCCTATTTGGTTTATCTATTCAGCGATATCGTAATATAGCCTTGAATACGCGTGATTGGCTAAAGCTCCGGGGACTAGGTTTTACGCTGTTGTTTTTGCTTGCAGGCATTTTTATTTATGCTTTTCAAAAAAGCAATTTGGTCTTGCCAGCAGAATGGTCGGGAGCATCAATAGTCACCTTTCTAAATGAGAGCACCAATAGTCAGATGGTTCTGATACAAGCACCAATCCAAATATTATTACTTTCTCTTTTGTTATTTAAAACCTTTTTTATAAAAGGAATATCCTTTATAAAATATGCCTTGATTCTTATCCTCGTTGATTTATTTTTATCGGTTCAACTCAATTCATTTTTGACGATTGCCTCGGAGGCTGATGTTTATCAGCTTCAGAAAAAACTCGATGAGTTACCAGAAGCTTTCCCAATACCAACTGAAAACCTTAGCGCAATAACACATCAGGGAGGCAGGCATTTTTACCCCATCTGGTATAATCAAAATATGCTACGTAAAAAAATTGCTCATAATGGGTACAATAATTTTAAATTCAAAGATTATCGTTCATTTACGGAGAAGCCGGACCATATGGAAATATTAGAAAATCCACTTCTCTATGATAGTGGAAATACCGGTGTTGATTCAGCGTCCATTGCGCAAAGAGGGCAAATTGCCATTACTTCTTTTCTGCCCAATAAAATTGAAGCCCAGGTTTCATTTCAACAAGACGGAGAGTTTACTTTATTGCAATATTTCTATCCCGGATGGAAAGTTAAGATAGATGGAGAGGAGATTGATGCTTTTAAAAAAGAAGCTATTTTTCTCGCTGTAAAGGTACCTAAAGGTGAACATCAAGTAGTTTTTGAATTTTACCCGCCTCATTTTAAAGGCTACCTTTTCCTCAGCGGAGGAGTTTTTATTTTGATATTGATCTATTTATCGACATTGAGCCTTAGAAGTTTGATAAAAATTAAACCTCCACATTCGGGTGATGGATTTTAGTAGCCAGAATATGCTCATAATACTTTTCATACTGAGGTAAGATATTCTCAATATCAAATATTCGGGCTTGCTGAAGCGCATTTTTACGAAACTTGTTCAACAACTCCTCGTCCTTAAGCAGCAGGATCGCATTTTTTGCCATCTCATCAATATTGCCCACATCACTCAAGAACCCTGTTTTGCCATGGATATTAACTTCCGGAAGTCCTCCGATATTAGAAGAGATAACCGGTACTTCGCAAGCCATCGCTTCCAGGGCTGCGAGGCCAAAACTCTCACTTTCAGAAGGCATGATAAACAAATCCGAAACGGCAAGAAGCTCCTCTATCGCATCTTGTTTTCCGAGGAATCTGATCTCATCGCATAAACCAATACTGCGGCACAATTCTTCTACATGCTGCCGTTCGGGGCCGTCACCTATCATTAGCAATTTTGAAGGAACTTCGCGAGCGACCTTTTCAAAAATTTTGACAACATCTTCTACTCTTTTTACCTTTCGGAAGTTCGAGGTATGTACAAGTATACGTTCTCCGTCCGGCGCAATAGCTTTTTTAAAATGATCTTTATTAACCCTACGAAAACGTTCGAAGTCAATGAAGTTGTAGATAACTTCGATATCTGTCTGGATATCAAAAAGTTCGAGCGTTTGTTTTTTTAAGCTGTTGGAAACTGCCGTGACGCCATCAGATTTATTGATAGAAAAGGCCACCACGGGAGCAAAAGTTTGATTACTCCCAACCAGCGTGATATCGGTTCCGTGAAGCGTCGTCACGGTAGGCACATAACGCCCTTGTGTCAATAGGATTTTTTTAGTCATATAAGCTACCGTCGCATGCGGTATCGCATAATGAACATGCAGCAAATCAAGGTTTTCGTAATTTATCACATCCACCAATTTACTGGTAAGTGCCGTATCATAGGGAGGGAACTCAAAAAGCGGATATTCAGAAGTGCTTACTTCATGATAAAAGACATTCTCCTGAAAATGTTTAAGTCTTGCAGGATGACGATACGTTATAAAATGAACCTGATGCCCCCTGCGGGCAAGACCCATCCCCAATTCTGTTGCTACTACACCACTCCCTCCGTATGTAGGATAACAAACTATCCCTATTTTCATTTTTTTCATATCCTGATTTCCAAATTTGTACACAAAGAAACGATAAAAATAAACCCAATATCCTAAATAAATGTTTTATATCGGTTTTTGTTCTAGATATAACAAAAAAGGTAGGCTACCGCCCTTGGTAACACCCCTTCTGTTTTATAAGTTAAATCATTAAAAACAGAAAGGGTAGTGCTACTTTTCGGCTTTTACAGACAGAAGGCTAAACAAAAGACTAAAAATGATGTTTAAAAACCGGATGTGTCGAAAGTGTATGTTTTTATTAAGTCCCGTTTAAAAAATAAAAGTGGCTATTTACTCCATTAAAGATCTTGAGAAATTGTGCGGCATCAAAGCCCACACCATCCGTATATGGGAACACCGTTACGGGCTTATCAAACCGGAACGGACATGTACCAATATCCGCTATTATCAGGCTAATGATCTCAAACTTCTGCTAAATATCGCCTTGCTAAATCGTAACGGACTCCGGATTTCTAAGATTGCAGAGATGAGTGAAGCTGAAATTGCCGAGCAGGTCGCAGCGATTTCAGCAGTTGATTTTGGCCATAACACACAATTGGATGCACTTACTATTTCCATGATCGAAATGGATGAATATAAGTTCGATCGGATTGTTGCTACTAATATTCAACAACTTGGCTTTGAGAAAACCATGTTGCAAGTGATTTATCCGTTTCTGGATAAATTGAGTGTACTATGGTTGACGGGGTCTATAAATCCGGTACAGGAAAATTTTATGAGTTGTTTGATCCGGCAAAAAATAATTGCCGCTATAGACAAGGAGCCTATTGCTCTTGGTGAAAACATTAAAAAGTTTTTGATCTATCTTCCTGAAGGAGAAAACCAGGAATTGAGTCTGCTTTTTATGCATTATGTACTTAAAGCCAGAAAAAACAGGGTCTTTTATCTTGGCCTTAATATCTCTGTAAATGACCTGGCAGATGCCTGTAAAATCCACCAGCCCGATTATATTTTCACGATGATTACGGAAACCTATTCTAAAAATCCGGTACAAAAATATGTAGACGAACTCTCCTCTACCTTCAAGGACTGCCAGGTTTTACTATCAGGATATCAGGTAGTAGCTCAAAATGTGCGTTCTATCGGAAATGTCAAAGTGCTGAAATCCCTCGATGAGACCATCCAACTTTTAGATAACAACCTTTAAATTTTTTCCATTGAAGCTTATTTCTCTTTGATTAAAAAAATGGGAAATTAACCATCCGCCATAGTGCCTGGTCTTCTAATTGCTTTTGGTGTCATGGAATCTCAACCTCCATAATTTAGGAATAGAGGAGTGACTTTGCCACAAAGAATAGATCAAAACTAAAATTAGTCCTATAAAATGCTTCTAAAAACGAGTATAATCGTTAATTTCGTACTTTATTTAATTTTTAAATAGATTTTAAACGTAATTAATCAATGAAAGTATTTTCAAAAATCATGATCGCCTTTCTTGCAATAAGTCTTTTTATTGCCTGTAAAAACACGCCGGAAGGCGAGGCTGCTAAAGTAGGCGACGCGGCTAAAGATGTTGCTACGGCATCTGCTACCGCTAAACAATTCTCTGTAACCGACGGGACAGTTTATTGGACAGCTACTAAAGTTGGAGGACAGCACTCCGGAACTATTACTGTAAATAGAGGCGTGCTTTCTACAGACGGGGCAAATTTATCCAGCGGAAAATTTGGCCTTGATATGACAGCACTCCAAATTACTGATGGCACACCAGACGACATGAAAGTTAAATTGTCAGGTCACCTCGCCTCGCCTGATTTCTTTGATGTAGAAAACAACCCAAATGGTGTATTCGAGATCGTCTCTGTTGCACCGGCAGCAGGTAACGAAGAAGTGACACACAATATCACCGGAAATCTTACCCTAAAAGGGATTACAAAAAGTATTACTTTCCCTGCTAATGTGATTATTGCCGGAGATAAATTGACGGCCGTGACGCCTAAATTTACCATCAACAGGCTAGAATGGGATATAAAATACAATGCAGGTATCTTAGGTACCGCTGCGGATAAAATCATCCATGATGATATTTCTTTGAATATCGAATTGAACGCACAAGCGCAATAAGACCAGACTCAAACGGTTAGTTTAAGCATAAAAGCAGCCCGATAATTATATCGGGCTGCTTTTTTATTATCAGGCAGTAGGAAAGAGCTTAAAATTTACTACTTTGTAATCTTAGACATCAAAACGAACTCGTTCGCCTCTAAGACGCATTGGGAAAACCTACTTTTGAGATTATGGATTTTAGAAGACTTTTTAATATTTTTCACTATCAGCTAGGCCGTTATCCACAAAAGATTGCCCTGGCTCATCTTGAAGAGGGGAAGTGGCAAAAGTTTTCTACACAAGCATGTATTGATCTGATAAATGAGATCAGCGCAGGTTTATTGGATTTAGGTCTAAGCAAAGGAGACAAAGTTGGGTTACTCTTTGAGTCAGGGAGTGCCTATTTTAATTTTCTGGATTTCGGATTGCTCCAGATCGGGGTGATTACCGTGCCGATCCACTCAAATGTTCCACAGGAAGAACTTACCTATATTTTAAAAGATGCTGAAATTAAAATTTGTTTCACATCCACTGAAAAGTTGTACCGAAAAGTAGCACAGCTCAGTGATCAGATCGTTTCGCTAAAAAATATATTTTGCCTGGAGCAATTTGACGATGTCCCTTACTGGAAAGATATCATAAAACATGTTGACGATGAGCACATGGCAATCTTCAACGATATGAAGTCAGTGATCCATGAAGAGGATATAGCCACGATTATGTATACTTCCGGTACTTCCGGGATGCCGAAGGGGGTCATGCTTACCCATAAAAATATCGTCAGCAATATCAAATCTATTATTTCGCTAATACCCATCAATTGCGATAAACGGGTCGTTAGTTTTCTTCCTTTAAGCCACATATTTGAACGAATGGTTACCTTCACTTATATAGCCGCAGGAGCCTCTATTTATTATGTCGAGCAGGGTGAAAATGTAATAAAAACCTTAAAAGAAATAAAACCGCATTATTTCACCAGCGTTCCAAAATTACTGGAAAGAATTTATGTAGGTATCCTGGATCGAGGCAACCAAAGGGGAAAATTTGGGAAGGCAGTTCTAAATTGGTCTTTAAGTCTGGGCGAACGATATAAAGGTAAGCGGGGCATGAATCCTTTTTATTATTTAAAACTAAGGCTTGCAGATATTTTAGTTTACCGTCAATGGCGGAATGCACTCGGAGGAAGAGTGGAAGGAGTAGTCGTTGGTGCTGCTGCGCTTCAGCCAAAACTGGGACGTTTGTTTTCGGCAGCTGGCATTGAAATCAGAGAAGGGTACGGGCTTACAGAGACTTCTCCTGTAATTGCTTTCAATCGCTTTGAGCCAGGAGGCGTGCAATTCGGAACGGTAGGAATTCCTATCCCTGGCGTACGCATAAAAATTGACGATCCTGACGAGAATGGAGCAGGAGAAATCTTCGTCAAGGGGCCGGGTGTGATGTTGGGTTATCATAAAAAAGAAGCATTAACCAAAGAAGTGATCGACGAAGATGGATGGTTTCATACCGGCGATATTGGCAAGATGGTACACAAAAGGTTTCTAAAAATAACGGATCGCAAAAAAGATATTTTCAAAACTTCCTCCGGCAAATATATCGCACCACAAATACTGGAGAATCTTTTGAATTCTTCTCCTTATATTGAACATAGTTTAATAACAGGTTTTAATAAACCTCATGTAGGCGCTTTGGTCGTTCCGGATTTTGATCGCTTGAAAACCTGGTGTGAAACGCATAATGTGCATTGGACGGCACCTCAGTATATGGCTATCAACCCTAAAATTATAAAATTTATGGCGGAGATAATACAAGAGCTAAATGAAAAAGTAACCTCCACAGAAAAGGTAAAGCAGTTTGTTTTGTTATATGAACCCTGGACGGTAGAAGCTGGAGAAATCACGCCAACATTAAAATTAAAACGGACAGCGATTGCGAAAAAGTACCAAAAGGAAATAGATGGATTATTTAGTTAAACTTTCGTAAAAAAAATTAAAGCGAATTAAAAAAAACACTTACTTTTATTGAAAATAAAACATCAAATAAGATCAACATGGAAGTTACACGCCTTTTCGAATACATCTATTACCAGCAAGAAAATTATCCTTTAGAAAAATCTATGGGGTATAACCATAATGGGCAATGGACTTATTTTAGTACTGCCGAAATTATAGCAGCAGCAAATAAAGTGAGTTATGGCTTGATGAACCTAGGCCTCCAACCCGGCGATAAAGTGGCGCTGGTTTCTTATAAAAATTGCCCGGAATGGGTCATGATGGATATTGGCTTACAACAATTAGGGGTCGTCAATGTTCCGGTATACCCTACCATTAGTTCCGGAGAATACGAGTATATTTTTAACGACTCGGAGATAAAATACTGCTTCGTTGGGGAAGGGGATTTGTATAATAAAGTAAAAACCGCTCAAGCCAATGTGCCCAGCTTGATTGATATTTATACCTTTGATAAACAGGAAGGACGAAAATACTGGAAAGATATTTTTACTGACGGAGATGCTGCTGCCTTACAGGCAAGAAAAGATGCGATCAAACCCAATGATTTAGCGACTATCATTTACACCTCCGGTACGACCGGAAATCCTAAAGGGGTAATGCTTTCCCATAATAATATTGTAGCTAATGCGGAAAACGTAAGAGAAATATTACCAATCAGTAACGGTTATCGGGTTTTGAGTTTTCTTCCTATCTGCCATATTTTCGAACGGACAGCTTTGTACTCTTATATCTACAGAGGTCTGGAAATAGTATTCACCGGCACCGATAACCTTGGTGGTGAAACCGGGGATTTGCAGGCGATCAAGCCCCATTTTTTTACTACTGTCCCCAGATTATTAGAAAAAGTTTACGAAAAAATTTACAATAAAGGATTGACACTGACGGGAATCAAAAAGACCCTTTTCTTTTGGGCTTTGAGACTGACGGATGATTTTGAGTTTGATAAAAAACCATCCGGGATCTCTGCGTTGAAATGGAAAATTGCGGATAAGCTGATTTTCAGTAAGTGGCGGGAAGCATTGGGTGGTAATGTAAAAGGAATACTCACGGGTGCCGCGGCTTGTCCGGCGAAAATGATCCGCGTTTTTTCAGCTGCCGGTGTTCCCGTCAGAGAAGGTTATGGCTTGACAGAGACTTCACCGGGTTTGACTATCGGACGATATGACGAGGGCGGTGCCATTATCGGGACTGTTGGTATGGCTCTTCCTAATGTAGAGCTTATGATCGATACCAGTGATGGAAATTATCGGGAAGGGGAAGGGGAAATATTAGCAAGAGGGCCTAATATCATGCAGGGCTATTATGGCCAACCAGATAAAACTGCTGAGGTAATGAAAGACATTGATGGTGAAAGGTGGTTCTGTACCGGAGATATCGGAAAATTTGTGCCCGGTGTCGGAGGGAAGCAGTTTTTAAAAATAACAGATCGTAAAAAAGAACTGCTAAAAACATCAGGAGGAAAATATGTAGCCCCTGCTCCTATCGAAAACAAGTTTAAAGAAGACTTTTTGATAGAACAAATAATGGTAGTCGGCGAGAAACAAAAATTTGTCTCTGCGTTGATCGTACCGGCAGTCGAAGCGCTCAAGGATTGGTGTGAGGAAAATGACGTGGATTGGTCTGGCTGTGAAGCGGCCATCAAAAATGTAAAAGTACTGGCACATTATCAACAGGTGATCAACCAGTTCAACCCGGAATTCAGTCATGTTGAACAAATCAAAAAATTCAAATTGCTCAACACAAACTGGGAAGCGGTAAAAACCGACGGCTCCGTGGCAGAACTTACGCCTACAATGAAACTTAAGCGCCGGGTGATCCTTGAGAAATACGAAAATGAAATCAATCAGATGTATGTTTGAGCAGGGGTGAGAGGGGGTGAGGAGTGAGAGGTGAAAGGTGAAAGGTGAGGGGTTAAATTTTCACCTTTATGTCCGGACTTCTCTCCGATTACTTATCGCTTTTCATCTTTCAGGTTGACTTTTCATTCAAAGCAGAATAACTTGGAGCTGGGAAACATAAATCACGATCAGATTATTTATTCTTATAGGGTGTTTTTTCTTATTTTTAACAGATTTTGGAGTGATTTTTGCCACTTATATTTGATCTCAAACTTAGTTTTGGGGTGAACTATAAAACAAAAAAACAATTACTATAATGAACAACTTAACAAACCGCTTTGCGGTTGTGCTATGCATGCTAGTGCTAGTCCTTAGTTCTTCCTGCCGGGAGGATTTCGAACCAATAACAAAGCCCAGTGATTTTGTAAAAGAAAAAAGAGAAGGCTTGGGTGATATGATCCAGGTCGCTATCGCTCAACATCCGGATGAATTCCCTGTACTTCCCAATATTCCACCATATGATACGACCGTGTACTGGTATGTCCAGACTTTGTACAATCAGGTGACTAACTCTCTGCGATTGGATAACCTGGCCAATGAAAATGACCAGTGGGATTTTGACAGACCATGGAGAGTCACCGTTTTAGACGAAGCCGAAATAAATGCCTTTTGCATTCCTGGCGGGCATTTTTATATCACAACCGGCTTTTTAAAAGCTTTGGAAACCGAACATGAGTTATATTACATTCTGGCTTTTGAAGCGGTCTTGATGAATGACAGAACACTTCTGGATCGACTCATTTCTGAGCATAACACCACCAAACTTTCCAATATAGGCAAACGCATTCCCAATGGTGACGGGACGAATGCGTTTACCCTTGCACAGACCTTGAGGAATCTGGAATTTGATGACAGTGAGGTCATGCATACCGATGCGCTCGCCGCTGATCAGATTTGCAAAAGTTCGATATTTAATAGACTAGGGGTGATTTCTATCCTTGATCGGCTTCAACACGATGGCGCTTTTAGATGGCTGGAAACCCGGTATTACGACAGTGCTACCAGGAAGGACTATATACAGACCGTGCTCAACCCAGAAGGAACTTGTGGTGATTTTATACAGAATGGCGGGTATGAAAGGTATGTGCTGGATGTGTTGGAATAAAATATAGGTGAGAAGTGATCGGCTTCGGGTTTGATATCGAATGACTTTTTTTAAAAAGAAATAAACTCAAATTCATCTTCAAATATCAACCTGAAAAGCGACAACCCATTCAATATTGGATATTCAATGTCCAATATTGAATGAAAGCCATCCCGCAATTCCCCTCACTCCTCACCTCTGTTCATCTTCCCATATGCACCAGCAACACCGAAATATCAGAAGGAGAAACGCCACTGATCCTACTCGCCTGGCCAATCGTATGCGGCTTCATATTAGAAAGCTTTTCACGAGCTTCTGCGGATAGAGAAACAATTGACTTGTAATCAAAATCATTTTTAAGCTTCACTTCTTCTAGCCGGTTCATTTTTGAAACCATCTCCTGCTCTTTTTCAATATACCCTTCATACTTGATGTTGACCCCGGCAAGGTTAACCGACTCATCGTCGTAGGCAGTCAGGAAGTTACCAAGAGAAGAAACAACCTTTCGAAGATCCTCAATTTCAATTCCCGGTCGAAGCAGGATATTTTGAATTTTCATCTTTTGCCTGATCGGCGCAGAATCTTTTGACGTCAATAATCCATTTACTTCAGAAGGATCAATACTCGTATTTTTAATAAATTTATCGATGGCAGCTACCGCAACATTCTTTTCTTCTACGCGAGCCATTCTCTCTTCCATATGCTGCATCCCAAGTTTTTGAGCAATCGGCGACAAGCGGAGATCTGCATTATCCTGTCGAAGTAGAATACGGTACTCTGCCCTGGAAGTAAACATACGATAAGGCTCATCGGTGCCTTTGTTCACTAGGTCATCGATCAACACGCCAATGTAGGCATCCGATCGTTTTAAAATAAATGGCTCTTCGTCATTGACTAACTGGTGTGCATTAATACCAGCCATAAGACCCTGGCAGGCAGCTTCTTCATAACCAGTGGTTCCATTAATCTGCCCAGCAAAGAAAAGATTCTTTACCCGACGGGTTTCTAAGGATATCTTCAATTGCATCGGCGGAAAATAATCGTATTCGATCGCATAGCCGGGTCGAAACATTTTTACATTTTCAAAACCTACAATCTTAGTCATTGCCTTATACTGTACGTCTTCCGGCAAGGAAGAAGAGAAACCATTGACATAGATTTCCACGGTATCCCAGCCTTCCGGTTCTACAAACAGCTGATGACGATCCCGGTCAGCGAAGCGATCAATTTTGTCTTCGATAGATGGGCAGTACCTTGGCCCTACTCCCTGTATTCTCCCATTGAACATTGGAGAACGGTCAAATCCTGTTCTCAAAATATCATGTACCGCCTTATTAGTATACGTCACATGACAAGGACGTTGTTTTGTCAACTTAGGCGTCTCCGTAAAAGAAAACCTGGAAGGGTCTTCGTCTCCTGGTTGTAATTCCATCACCTCCCAATTGAGGGAGCGACCATCTACTCTTGCAGGCGTCCCTGTTTTCATTCGACCGGATTCAAAACCAAGCTCGACAAGCTGTTCGGTGATCCCTTTAGCCGCTTTTTCACCGGCACGACCACCCCCAAATTGCTTTTCACCAATATGAATCAATCCATTAAGAAAAGTACCATTGGTCAGGACAACGGTTTTACTTTCGATCTCCAGACCCATAGAAGTTCTGACTCCGCGAACCACGCCGTCCTTTACGACTAGCCCGGTAACCATCTCTTGCCAAAAATCAATATTCGGTGTTCCTTCCAGCATATTTCGCCACTTGGCAGCGAAAAGCATTCGGTCACTTTGAGCACGGGGACTCCACATGGCAGGGCCCTTGGAACGATTCAGCATCCGGAACTGAATCATCGTATGGTCGGTCACAATACCGGAGTAACCACCGAGTGCATCTACCTCTCGCACGATTTGCCCTTTGGCAACCCCACCCATAGCAGGATTACAAGACATTTGAGCGATGGTATTCATATTCATAGTGACCAGCAATACCTTTGACCCCCGATTAGCTGCTGCTACTGCGGCTTCGCATCCTGCGTGTCCCGCACCTACTACTATGACATCATATTTTGGAAACATGTTTTTTTCTTTTCTCTATTTTATAACGCCGACAAAATAATCTGGTAATGAAAATCGCTTTTTGCTCAGGATATATTGACCTAAGGTTCTTTTAAATTCCCCAAGCCTCTTTAGCGTTAGTGTAAAAGCTGTGCAAAATTACGACTTTTTTATTCAAATAACCGGCATTTATATAGCTACAATATGGCGATTGCAAGATTGAGTTATTATAAAGTTCAAGTATCAGGTATCAAGCTCAAGTTCAAACTTGACCCCAGCAGCTTTAAATTTTCTGGTTTTGATCCTGATTCTTGGGCTTGGGCTTGGGCTT
>JBLHJZ010000036.1:0-14774 GCA_047619515.1 Saprospiraceae bacterium
GCCCCCGCTGTAGAAAGCATTCTTCCTTCAAGATCACCAGTAACTGCCATAGAAATTGCCCCATTATTTGCAATAATAGTACCTTTCATTGTAGTTGATGCCGCCATAGCCACGGCTCCTTCCGATACCCAAAATATATTACAACAACTTACTCCGTCAACCAAAATAACTGATGAAGATGCACCTGTGTTAAAAGCTCCTCCAAATCTAAAAATAAATAATGAATTGATATCACCTAATCCATCGAGGGTAAGATTTCCTCCGAGGGATCCTGCGCCTGCGATGGTATATACCCCCGCTGTTAATGTTTCACCACCTCCAAATGCAGGGGGGTGGGAGGTTTCGGTTGGAGGGACGGAAATTAATTGAGCATAAGCTGACGATAAATCGACTTTAGCCAGTGCTGTTACAGAATCAGCATTATAAAAAGACCCATTAACTGTAGCTTCTCCAAAACCAGAGATGTCACCAAGGTCAGAGCCAATATCACCAGTAAGAGTAGAACTACCTGTATTGTCAACCGCTCCTGCAGAAGTAAAGAGAATAAAATTAGCCGCAGTTCCTAGATTAATAACTTGTCCAAAGCTTGTTAGTCTATATAGGACTAAAGCTATAATTAAGATTTTCTTTTTCATAATATTATTATTTGTATCATTTTTTGTCTTTTTCTTTTTCTAAATCAGAAGCTCAACTGTTTAAAGCATTAATAAAATCAATTACTCTAATGTAATATTGTCTAGTTGAAAATATTAAAAATGGCCAAACTATGTTTGACGACTTTGAGCTTAAAATTCTTTCTGTTTTAGGAGGCAAAAAAATTAGCTCATGGTAATAAGTACCACAATAAAAAGTCTTAAGGAGTTAAAATTTAAGTTGCATTGAAAGTAAACTTCCTATTTTAAATTGAATCTAAAAATAGAAAAGTGCAGTTTTTTGGAAAGGAAATATTAAAAATATGCTTTGAAATCAGTGTTCGAAAAAGGGATAAAAAATACAATTGGTTCTTATATATATATATTGTGACTGAGCAAATATAACTAATATTATCGAAATAAGTTTAAAATTTTAGATTATTTATTTGGGATTCAGGATTCAGAACTTTGGATTCGGAATTCGTCACCGCATTGTTTTATTAAATCTTTAGGAATAAGTTTAATGATCCTGGATTTTTTTAAACTGGCATTACCCGGCAAAAGCCATATAATCTTGTCTGGCTAATCTCAATTGATGTAGTAATTGTTGTCGATTTTCATTGAGGTGTTCCAGCATCTGCCAGTCATTTTTTAGGTAGGCTTTAAATTCCAGGATGTCCTTGTCCTGCCAAAATTTTCGGATATAGCGCAAAAGGAATGCGCCACTAAGTGGTAGTGAAAGGCTAAAGATTAATGTCCAGAAAAATGAAGCCATGATCCAAGCGAACAGACTGATTTGAAGAATATAAAAAAGCACGAAGCATAGTACCCCAAAAGAGAGTAATAATGAACCTTTGAAATCCGGACGTTTGATGATTTTTTCTACCATCAGCGGTGGCAATTTGATTATCCATAAATGAGTGATCAATCCATATATGGAAATGGGTAAGCCTGCCAGATAAAAGAGGATATTACGACCAGACCATTGGCGACTGGATTTTTGAAATTCAGTACTCAGCCATTTGTCATTGATATTGTATTGCCGAAGCAATTGCTGATAATCGCAAAGGCTTTCCCTGATACGTTTTGCACGATCCGGGAATTTTTCTGTTATAAAATGCATCCCGGCGATAATGTCTTTTCGGATCCGGAAGGTTTTCTTATCCTTTGAAAGAGCTATTGGACTTTGTTCGATCAATTCTGTTTCATACAGGGATTGAATTACCGGAAACAGGTTTTCCAAATCTTCATTCGTCACATTCAGGGTCAAGCGGTCTAATTCAAATTTAATTCTTTCCGTCAGTAAGCGTACTGCTCTTCTTTCGTCTTTTTTATAAAGCTGATTATATTCTTCCATTTCGACCGATTGACCAACATTGACTAAAACTTCGCTGTGAAAACGATGCGGATTTTCATAATTCAATCCTATGGGAACCAACAGTATTTCATGAGCACTCGTCGCCTGGGCGCCAAGTATCACCCTGGCTGCACCGCTTTTTATCGGATATATACGGGACTCTACATGAGAGATTCCTTCCGGGAAAATCAGGATGGAATGTTTGTTTAATAAAAGCCGCTGAAAGCCTTCTATCAATGCGGAATTTTTGGATAACAGCTCGGGGGAATGTTCTTTTCGGTATATCGGATTCATATTGAATTGTTTGAAAATCCAGCGTTTTAAAGGGGTATTGAAAGATTCTCCCCTTGACATAAATTGCAAAGGACATTTGGTCAGCGTACCGATCAGTATAGCATCCATAAAAGAACTTTGGTGATTGGAAACGAAGAGGATGGGTTTGTCCATAGGAAGTTTTGCTTCGAAATTGACCTTGATTTTTCGGAAGTAGAGCCTCAGCGCAAATCGGAAAATAATTAATAAGGTGTGGTAGATCATGACTTTATGTTTTATAAAGTCAATATCCGGGATTTCTTACTTTGAAAGGAAGTAAATATTGCTGATGTTGTATTTTTTTTTATTTGATATTAAGAAAATGTTGAAAGTTTGCCTTATAGATTGTCTATAGGTTTTTATGCTAATATAAATTTAGAAAAGTAGCGGGGATGAGTGTGATTTTCGGTATCCCTTTGTAAGCCGCATAAAAAAAGGCGGAACCCGAGAGATTCCACCTTTCATTAAGAGAGATAGGATTAGAGTAATTATTTAGGTTTCATAGCTTTCCATAAATATGCTGTTTGTAAAAGTCAACAATGATATAAAATTCATTGCGAAATTTTACAGGCAAAATTCGTGTCTTGTAAGCCCAGTCATAAAGAAAACGAAAAGGTAATAGGGGTACAAAGTACAGACTATCAACAGTTTGTATTTTTAATAATGTTAAAAAATGTAAGCCGAAAAGAACCCCAATGAGAGACACAAAACTACTTAGCTTGTTCAAAGGATTATCTGTCGATGATCTCCGCCATGTCCAGAAAATGCTTCGCTCTCCTTTTTTTACGAGCAACGAAAATTTGCTTGCACTGTATAACATTGTCAGGCCGTACCACCCGGGTTATGATTCCGTTAAACTGGAAAAGAAAAATGTATTTAAAAAGCTCTTCCCTGAGCATGATTATTCAGACATTAAATTTCGGAATCTAAGTAGTGAGATGGTCAGTATTATTGAAGATTATCTGATTTGTAAAGTGAACAGATCGGATAATTTTGAACGGAGAAAGCAATTATTGAAAATTTATAAAGATAGCGGGCATATAGACTAGTTTTGGAACTATACAAACTGGGCTTATCACATCATATCATTTTTTCTACAGGCCGAATGACGGATAATGCTTATTTTAATATTGTCGTGTGTGGTGCAAAAGCAAAAGAATTTGACTGGACGCTGAATTTCATTGAAGACTATGATAAATTTCTTTCTCCGGAGACCAAAGCTGATATTAAGACGATCAGTCTTTCCACTTTTATTTTCATCAACAAGAGTACGTAAAGGCTATTGATCAGATTGTGGCACATAATTTCAAACATGGCCAGATTAAAAGTGTATCAAGGACACATGCCATTCGCTGCTACTACGGACAATACTTGCTGGATCAAAGTTATTATGACTTATTAATTACCGAGATAAGTTCCAACGAACGTTATGTAAGAAGAAAAGAAAATCTACCGGAAGACAAGCTGAGGGTACAGTTAAATTTTTTGGTTTTTGTCAAAAAGTTGGCAACCATGCGTATTAGCGGCAAACTTAAACCCAATCAACAGGAGTTGATGATCAATGAATTATTCGAACAGAAAATTACCATTTCAAGATCCGGGCTGATCGGGGTGATTAAAAATAAAGATGAGTCAGGAAGTCAAGGCCAGTGGTCAGGACTGCTTTGGTTTTGCAGCTAACCCAGCTAAACCTGCCTCTCATTTCTCACCTTCACCACGGGCATAAAATTTTAACATTTGCTCCTGCAACATTTTGTGATCCAAGGAGTCTTTTAGGTGTATTCCAATTACAAAAGCGGTAGCTGGCGCCACTACCCACTTAAGTTTACTGCTTAAAAATCAGTTAAAAAAAGATGATGTAAGAGAAATTAGACCTGCTACTTGTCAAAGTCTTTTGCTTTGACGGTTAGCTGTCATCTTTTAAATCAACAACTCAAAATTTAATAATGAAAATAATAAGGTTATTGCTAGTATTGGTTATACTCATCCCCATAGCTGGCTTTGCACAAGAAACCAATACCGAAGGCTTGTCCCGAGCGGAGTTGAAGGAAAAAGAACTAAATTCACCGAAACCCCAAAAGAAAATTTATCATACGAAAGCTATTCAAAATAGCGAACCTGTTCTCGACGGATTATTCGATGAAGCCTGTTGGGAGACGGTTGGCTGGACTACTGGTTTTATCCAACGGGAACCTTATGAAGGAGAAAAACCTTCCCAGGAAACGGCTTTTAAAATCCTTTATGATCAGAAAAATATTTACGTTGCTTTTCGTTGTTTTGATACCGAACCGGACAAAATAGAAAAGCGCTTATCTCGTCGGGACGGCTTCGAAGGCGATTGGGTAGAAATCAATATTGACAGCTATTTTGATAAACGGACAGCCTTTTCCTTTTCTATTACCGCTGCCGGTGTTAAAGGAGATGAATTTATTTCCAATGATGGGAATAATTGGGACTCCAGCTGGGATCCGATATGGTATGTCAAAACTAATTCGGATGAAAAAGGCTGGACGGCAGAAGCCAGGATTCCGCTGAGTCAGCTTCGGTTTGGCAATAAGGAAAACCATGTTTGGGGTATCCAGGTCAATCGCAGGGATTTTAGAACGCAGGAAAAATCTAATTGGCAATTTGTAGAACGCAATACTTCCAGTTGGGTGGGTAGCTTTGGAGAGCTGCATGGTATTAGTGGCATCAAACCGCAACAACAGGTAGAGATCATGCCTTATATGCTTGCCCAGGCGGAGACTTTTGAAAAGGAGGAAGGCAATCCCTTTGCTACAGGTAGTGGTCAGAGTCTGAGTGTCGGGCTGGACGGGAAGATTGGGATTACCTCAGATTTGACATTGGATTTTACGATCAATCCTGACTTCGGACAGGTGGAGGCGGATCCTTCGGTGGTGAACCTGGATGGTTATCAGGTTTTCTTTGAAGAACGAAGACCCTTTTTTATAGAGGGTAGAAATATTTTTAATTACCGGGTTACTTCTTCAGAAGCAGGTGGTCCTTTTGGGAGTGACCAACTGTTTTATTCCCGAAGAGTAGGAGGGAGGCCACATTCCTATCCTGACTTAAATGATCAGGAATATGCAAATACCCCAAACAATACGACTATTCTCGGTGCTGCAAAATTTACCGGTAAAACAAAAAACGGCCTTTCGATTGGTATTATGGAAAGTATAACTGCAAAAGAGTATGCAGAGATTGATTTAGAAGGAGAACGGAGAGAGGAAGTAATCGAGCCTTTGAGTAATTATTTTGTTGGGCGGTTACAAAAAGATGCTAAAAACGGGAATACGGTATTTGGAGGTATGTTCACGGCAGCTAATCGTAAGCTGGATGGTACAGGGTTGGACTATTTGCATGAGTCGGCTTACACCGGAGGATTGGATTTTTTACAACGCTGGAATGATAAAACATGGTACGCTTCGGGGAATTTAGTCTTTAGCCAGGTAAGCGGAAGTACAGAATCGATCACTAATACTCAGATGTCTTTCGAACGCTTATACCAAAGAGAAGGCGCTGATCACCTGGCAGTAGATACTACTTTGACTTCGCTATTTGGTCATGGCGGCACTTTGAAACTAGGAAAATCTGGTGGCGGTAAGCGCTTTAATTTTGATGGTGGAGTCACCTGGCGGAGCCCCGGTTTGGAGTTGAATGATATTGGTTTTCTGAGGAGTACTGATTATGTGGTACATTTTCTTTGGGCAGGTTATCGCATTGACAAAGCCTTTTCTATCTTTCAGCAGGTACGTTTTAATTATAACCATTGGCTCGGTTGGGACTACGGCGGGCTGCATACTTATCATGGTTGGAATGTAAATGCTCATGCCCGGTTTAAAAATAATTTTGGCTTAGGTTCCGGATCAAACTTCCAACCCTATGATATCTCTACCAATGCTTTACGAGGCGGGCCGGCAATGAGGTTGTCTCCGAATATAAACAACTGGATGTATGCTTTTTCGGATCAGAGTAAGAAAGTGTTTGCAGAATTTAATATGTTCAACTCCTGGACTTTTGATCAATCTGCTAACACTAAAGACTACTCACTTTTTGCAAGTTATCAACCGACCAAGTCCCTTCGGGTGACTATGGGGCCGGGTTTTAATGTCAGAAGAAATGATGTGCAATTTGTCGAAAACATTGATCATGATAATATAATTCGATATGTCAATGGTACGATCAATCAAAAGACCTTGAGTATGTCTTTGCGCCTGAATTATACGATTAAGCCTAATCTGAGTATTCAATATTACGGACAACCATTTATTTCCAGAGGGCGATATTCCGATTTTAAATATATTGCTAATCCATTAGAGCCTAATGCGGAGGATCGTTATATCCTTTTTGATAAAAAGCAAATTACTTTTAATGCAGAAAATGATGTCTATGAAGTGGACGAAAATCAGGACGATGTTATCGATTATGAAATTGGAAACCCCGACTTTAACTTTATTGAGTTCCGATCTAATCTGGTAGCCCGTTGGGAATATATCCCTGGCTCTGAGCTGTTTCTGGTTTGGTCGCAAGGAACGACCAGTTTTGGAGACTCGCAGGATAAAATATTACCGAGTCTTAAAGAAAATTTATTTTCCGAAAAAGCACATAATATCTTTCTGGTGAAATGCACTTATCGGTTTATTAAATAGGGTAGGAGGCAATAGGAATATTTTGAAAAAAACTAAAGAATAGAATAAAACAGAGAAGATAAGTTTATGGTATTCATCTCCCAGGCCTTACTTCTAATTTCTAAAAATAAATGTGAGTTGTTTTGGGTGGCTTGTGTCTTACAAAAGAGTGCAGGCCACACTTTTTAGGGGTGAGGGGTGAGAAGTGAGTCCTGTACTCATCTCTCATTCCTAAGATTTGTCCACCTCTGGCATCTTACAATCTTCGTCTCCTGTTTTACCACAAACGGTACAATCGCCAATTTTTGCCTTAAGCATAGGATTATTGGTCGAACAGGTACCCCTGAACTCCTGACCTGTCACCACCTGCCTTATGTTAATCATAAGAAATGATAAGCCAAACACCACAAAAATAATCGTCAGAATATATAGGAACTCCATTTTATAAATTTTAATTGAAACGTTGTAATAAAACAATTTTATCCAGAAACAGTTTAGTTTTACAGCTGCAAAGATACAGCTTTTTACCAAAGCAAGTACTAAATCAAGTTTGCAACTTGCACTTTACTAAATCAAGTTTTTTTTTGCACTAAAAACAAGAATATCAAAATGGACAACAAACTAAAAGCCTTCGCCCGGTTACTCAAAATCATGGATGAACTCCGGGAGCAGTGTCCATGGGACAAAAAGCAGACTTTTCAAAGCTTACGCAATCTTACCATAGAGGAAACCTACGAGCTGGCAGACGCTATTCTCAGTGAAGATATGGAAGAAATCAAGGAAGAAATCGGCGATGTCATGCTCCATATGGTTTTTTATGCAAAAATTGCTGATGAACAAAAAGTTTTTGATATAGCCGATGCCATCAATGCCGTGTGTGAAAAACTGATCAACCGCCACCCTCACATCTACGGCGACCTAAAAGTCAAAGACGAAGAGGAAGTCAAAAGAAACTGGGAGCAGCTTAAATTGAAGGAAGGTAAAAAATCAGTGCTCTCCGGGGTGCCAAAATCTCTTCCGGCAATGGTGAAAGCTTATCGGATGCAGGATAAAACATCACAAGTCGGATTCGAATGGGAAAACAGCGAACAAGTATGGGAAAAGGTCGAAGAGGAAATCAATGAATTTAAGCATGAAATGGCCACCGGAGGATCGAAGGAGAAAAAGGAAGAAGAATTTGGCGATATTTTATTCTCTCTGATCAACTATGCCCGTTTCGAAGGGATTGATCCCGAAACTGCCCTGGAACGTACAAACCGGAAATTTAAAAAGCGCTTTGAATATATCGAAGCCAATGCAGATAAAGGCCTCAATGACATGACTTTGGAAGAAATGGATGCTTTGTGGAATAAAGCGAAAGAAGCTTAAGATAAGTGCCCCTTAAGCAAGTTTGCAACTTGCGTCCCCAGCGGGCTCTTTCAATGCCTTAGCTCTTCTATAGCAAAACTAAGAGCATGATAGGAGTTTGGGCTTCGAGCCGGAAACTGGCAGTTTTTTGTTTAGACAAGATCTAAAAACCGGAGTCCCGATCTTGCATCGGGATAAGAATTTTTGGAGCGAAGCCCGCATGCCTGCCGCCAGGTATAAACGAAAAAATAACGTTTGTAGGCCGAATGCTAAACTCCTAACATGCTCTAAATAACCTCAGCTATCCTACCCCAAAAACAACAGAAAACTGCCCTGAAAACTAATTTGCCGGAATACTTTCCCAGTATATTAAAATTACTTACCTTTGCGCACGCTAAAACTGATTTTCGTAATCACTATTGGTAACCTTTTAAATTAAAATTAAAAATGGCGAATTATTTAACAAAAGAACAGACCGAGGAGATCTTCACAGAATATGGAGGTTTAGCAACAAACTCAGGTTCTGCAGAAGGGCAAATAGCGCTCTTTACCCATCGTATCAAAGGGCTGTCTCAGCACCTTCATACGAACAAAAAAGATAACTCATGTAAGCGAACCTTACTTACCTTAGTAGGTAAAAGAAGGCGTTTGTTGAAATATCTGGCTTCTAAAGATATTGAAAAGTATCGTGCCTTGATTGAAAAATTAGGGATTCGTAAATAAATTAAGAAAAAGGAGAGTGTTATATTATCGTAACACTTTCCTTTTTTTTATCGTATCTGTAGGTGCGAAAGCTATAGCGGAAGAGATAAATAGATAGAGCTCAATTTTTTTCATAGGTGGTTTACCCTATTTTGTTATCCATTCTTTACAAAAATCTGATTAACCATCTTTATTTAGATAGTACATCATCTCTTCGCAAGTTTCCTCTTTTGGAAACATAATCTCGTAAATGACAAAACATATAGAGGCAATGATATTGAATGTGTATTCAGTATCACTACTGCTTTTTTAAGATAAATCTTACTGATCTAAAAATCAGTGAGTGCGGTTTGGTGTAAAGCGTTTGATATAGTCAGCTTTATACTTATTAATGAAAAAATCATAAAATTCAAATCAAAATGGGAATGCAAACTCCTATTAGCACATCGTTTAACTTACCCGATGGCAGAGAAATTACAATCGAAACTGGTAAACTAGCAACTCAGGCAAATGGCTCCGTAGTCGTTCGGCTAGGAGATACTATGCTACTTTGTACCGTAGTTTCAGCTACCGAAATGAGAGAAGGACAATCTTTCTTTCCACTTTCTGTAGATTATCAGGAAAAATTTGCTGCTGTTGGGCGAATTCCCGGCAACTTTTTCCGAAGAGAGTCAAGACTTTCAGATTATGAAATACTGATCTGTAGATTAGTGGACAGAGCGCTTCGTCCTCTATTTCCTGACGGATATATGTATGATACCCAGGTAATCATTAGTTTGATTTCTGCGGACAAAGAAACATTACCAGATACCTTAGCTGCATTAGCGGCTTCGGCAGCATTGTCAGTTTCTAATATTCCATTTGCCGGACCTATTTCAGAAGTTCGAGTCGCTCGGGTGAATGGTGAGTTCAAAGTCAATCCAGTTCGGTCTGATATGGAGAATGCAGATATGGACATCATTGTTGCAGCTACTATGCAGGATGTAATGATGGTAGAGGGAGAAGCAAAAGAATGTGCAGAAGCTGATTTGGTAGAAGCGATAAAAATTGGCCACGCAGCTATTAAAGTTCAGTGCCAGGCGCAGTTGGATCTAGCTAATTTGGTTGGAGAGAAAGCTACCGTCAAAAGAATTTTTGAGCCTGCAGTAGTAGACGAAGAATTGAAAGAAAAAGTTAGAGGCTTTATTGAAGCTGGGCTGATTAAAGTCATTAAAGGGGCGCACAACAAATTCGATAGGAAGGATGGTTTCAAAGCTGTCAAAGAAGAAATGAAAAAAGCGCTTTTGGCTGATTTGGGCGAAGAAGCCTATGGGACGAATATTGATGAAGCTAAAGTTTATTTTAATAAAATTCAAAAAGCAACCATCAGAGAAGTATTGATGAGCGAAAAAATTCGCTTGGATGGTCGTGGTCCTAAAGATGTGCGTAGCATCTGGTCTGAGATCGATTATCTTCCTGCTACTCATGGTTCAGCAGTCTTTACCCGTGGTGAAACACAGTCCTTGACTTCTGTGACTTTGGGTACTAAGATGGATAAAATGATGGTAGATAGTGCTTTGGATTTTCACTTTGAAAATTTCATTCTGCATTATAATTTCCCAGCATTTTCTGTTGGAGAGACCAGACCAATGCGAGGTCCTGGTCGACGTGAAGTTGGGCACGCAAACCTTGCAGGTCGTTCTTTAAAACAAGTACTCCCAGATGAGAACCCTTACACCATTCGCGTGGTTTCTGATATTTTGGAATCTAATGGTTCGTCTTCTATGGCCACTGTTTGTGCGGGTTCACTTGCATTAATGGATGCAGGTGTAAGGATCAAAGCGCCAGTATCAGGTATTGCAATGGGTATGGTTTCAGATGGTACACGAAATATAGTCCTTTCTGATATTCTTGGTGACGAGGATGCTGTTGGTGATATGGACTTTAAGGTGACGGGTACTGAAAAAGGAATTACTGCTTGCCAGATGGATATCAAAATTGATGGCCTTCCGTATTCTTTATTAGAAGAAGCACTTGCTCAAGCAAGAGAAGGGCGTTTACATATTTTGGGCGAAATGAATAAAACGATCGCTGCGCCAAGAGAAGATTACAAACCTCATGCGCCTAGAATCGTAGAATTGATTATTGATAAGAAATTTATCGGTGCAGTTATCGGACCTGGTGGTAAAATTATCCAGGAGCTTCAGGCAGAGACCAATACTATCATCAACATAGAAGAGGTTGATGAAAAAGGAATTGTAAATATCTCAAGCTCGGACAAACCATCTATCGAGGCTGCATTAAAACGTATCAAAGCCATTACTTTTGTACCAGAAGTAGGGGATGAATATGATGCAAAAGTTGCTTCCGTTATGCCTTATGGTGTATTTGTAGATTTTATGGGTAATAGTGGTTTACTTCACGTATCTGAAATTTCTCACACCAGAATTGATAGGGTAGAGGATGTGTTTAAGGAAGGTGACTCGTTAAGAGTGAAATTGATTGGTATTGATCCGAAGACAGGTAAATTTAGACTTTCCAGAAAAGCTATTTTACCTCATCCTTCTAATACTAATAACTAAGGACTATATACAAAAAGGTAAATAATTTAGGAGGGAAGTATTTTTTATTTCTTCTTTGAATCCTAAATATTAAAACCTAGTACGGTTATTGCCTTTTGTTAAAAAGAACATTGAAACTCACCCCGGTTTTGGTTAATTCCAAAATCGGGGTATTTTTTGTTACCCTCCCCGGAACTTTTCCCCTTCTTTAATTGTATTACTAAATAAATTTATACTCATAGTCTATTTCACATAAAAAGTCAAGTTTTTAAGGTGAAAAAGCAACTTTTTTAATAATATTACGTATTATTACTGACAACATTAAAAAATAACCGATAGAAAAGCCCGTTCGAACATGCGTCAATTAAAAATCACAAATAAAATTACTGCCAGGGAGAGCCTGGCACTCGACAAATATCTTAATGATATTGGAAAAATTCCTATGCTTACCGCAGATGATGAAGCTGATCTGGCACGAAAAATTCGCGAAGGCGATCACCAGGCTTTAGAGCGTCTTACCAAATCAAATCTTAGATTTGTGGTTTCTGTAGCGAAACAATATCAAAACCAGGGGCTGTCCCTTTCCGATTTAATCAACGAAGGAAATGTAGGCCTGATGAAGGCTGCCAAACGCTTTGATGAAACTAAAGGATTTAAATTTATCTCCTATGCAGTCTGGTGGATTCGACAATCTATCCTTCAGTCTATCGTGGAATACTCAAGAATCGTCAGGCTTCCGCTTAATAAAGTCGGTTCTTATAATAAAGTGAATGAGGCTTTTCTTTCCTTCGTCCAAGAGAACGAACGTGAACCAACGAATGAAGAATTGGCGGAAGTACTTGATATGACGCCAAAAGAAATCAATAATATGCTCAAAGGAAATGGCCGGCATTTATCTTTTGATGCTCCCTTGAGTGGAGATGAAGGAGATACTACTATGCTGGATGTCCTGGCTAGTGAAAATGGAATCTTGCCTGACAATAATTTGATGGAGCAATCTTTAAAAGAAGAAGTACAACAAGGGCTTTCCATCCTCTCCCCGAGAGAAGTGGAAGTTTTATCTTCTTACTATGGTTTGAATGGTTACAAATCCTTGACGCTTGAAGAAATTGGGGAACTTTACGGATTGACCAGAGAGCGGGTTCGACAAATAAAAGAACGTGCTATTCGTAGACTTCGTAAATCCTATAATCGCAATAATCTAAAATCATATCTGGGCTAGTATCGTCTGGATAAACTTATACTTCCAAAAAAATGAAAAGCCCATTTCACGACGAGATGGGCTTTTTTTCTTTAATTTTAATTTTTTTCATTAACCATCTTTTTTATGAAACTTATCCCGCTAATCTTATTTCTCTTTTTAGTTTTTCTTTCCTGTAGTAACGAATCTACTACCGATACAGAAGCAACAGCTTTAGCTACTGATATAGACATCAATGCATCTGGGCTTAGTACAAAACCCACCAGGCTTCTCGTAGGAATCGATCACCTCAGACTCCGAACTACCCCAGGCGAAAAAGGCGAAGAGATTGCTTATTTAGATAAAGATGCAGTATTATATGAGGCAGGTGAAGTAAGCGACTTTACGACTCGTGTCAAGCTCAGGGGAATCTGGTTTGATGAGCCCTGGATCAAAGTTAAAACAGATAAAGGGGTCGAAGGCTGGGTTTATGGAGGGGCTGTAACTTTTGATATGAAAAATCCGACTGCTCTTTCTAATCGATTACTTGACCTTCGATTGAATAGTTTTTTTGGAAAAGGACTTTCTTCTGAATTGCTTTCGTATAGAAAAGCATACCATTCAGCGAGTAATAGCCAGGACTTTTCTATTGTTTTTAGTCAGGGAGAACAACTTCGGGATACAATGGTTTCTATATTAGAGCAAAAGATTAACGTATTAGATATGGATTATGACCAACAACCGGATTTGTTTTGGGTAGAAGAAGCGCTACCCGGTTATGAAACAGCACTGGTAGCCGAAGGGACCATTTATTATTTGTTCCAAAATTTTAAAGATTTTCAAAAGCTTGCCAATAAAACGAAAGGAAAGGAAGATGATGATTTTGTCAACCTCAATTTAAAAGTCCATGCGGCAGACAGCATAGAATATTTTTATCCGGCATGGTTCCTTCAGACCTGGGATTATGGTGGGCATAGTCTGTTGGGGCAAGGGATTCATCTCGATATTCTACGTTCAGCGGATATGGACCTCAAGAAAAGCAATTTATTTTTAGCAAAGATTGTAAAAATTAAAGAGGATATCATTAGTGATATTGTGGATGAATATATTACCTATTGGGAACCAGCAGACAAGATTAAAAAAGAACTGGATGATATCATCGCCGCAGACCTCAGTATTCTGACCAGCGAAGATAAGATCGCCATAGCCACCCGGCGAAAAATGTTTGATGATCACAAAAAAAACGGAATCGAAGTGAACCATAAAGCAGGAATGGAATAATAGAACAGATAAATTGGTCCCCCTGGTTCGCTTAGGGTCAGATATTTATGACCTGCCTCTTACCTCTAATACCTTAAAAATGATTCGAATAGCAATCTTTCTATTAACGCTTTTATTAATAGCAACTGTAGTTGTTGCAGGCGTACTTCTCATCGGACAATTTATTAAAAATTTTCAACCTGGTAAGTCGAAAGTAGTCGAAGATATTCGAAAAATGAAAGCGGGTATGCAGCTCTTTATCAATGACTTAGTACCTTGGGAAAAGGATGAATTGGACTTGTTGTCATTTAATCAGGTTGATAAAAAAATAGCGAAGGGAATGGTGAAAAAAGGGCAGGGGGTGATTACCTCAATTTATCACGAGCCAATGATTGCCTGGTCATACAGACGATATCTGGGCAGTGGTGATAATGCCGTACTTTACGCCTGTACCAGCCATCATGAATTTGTTTACCGCATAAGAAATAACGGTACGACTATTATAATTGATGACCAGGAGATTGGACAGATACGGGAAAACGGCGTCCTGTATAGTATTAAAACGAATCGGATGATGGCAAGAATCAACAGAGAGGCCAATCAATTGTACTTACCCGTCTTAGTAGGAGATAAAGAGGTGGCTACCTTAAAAAGTCCGGGCTATGCACAACAAACAAATAGTCGCGCTTTTGAATTATTGGCCACTATGAATGATGAGGAAGAAGCGGTTTTATTATCTTTAACCATCCTTGAAATGGTTTCTCGGGAGTTGAAATGATTTACGCCAAACCTGCTCTTAGCCTGAATTTCAAAAAA
>JBLHJZ010000037.1:0-14746 GCA_047619515.1 Saprospiraceae bacterium
CCACCTACTTTAAAACTCAATTTAGTTTCTTTACTGGATTGAGCGGTACCTGAAAAGGTTTCACTTGACGCATCTCCGCTCATGACCACTGTTCCATATTTCACAGGTCGAATGGTATTGACGACCACTTCTTTTTTTTCAGGGGTACAGGAAGCGCTTAGAAAGAGCAATAAACCAAAAAGACCAGCGGTGAATAATTTTAAATTTTTCATTTTTTTAGAAATTTTATATCGAAAGGCTTTGGACGTTTGATAGCGTAAGGATAAAATCGCCCCTAATCCACCGTCCTATTTATTAAAATATTGTTGAAGTTGTTGGAAAAAGGAATCTCTTTCGGTAGGTGTTGCCAAAAAGTTGTAATAACCGATGGACCGTTCAAGTGTTAAGAAGTCAAGGATTAGAGCAAAAACGGCATTGTTCGCATTCAATTGGGTGGCCAAGGCATTATTTTGTGCATCTATCAAAGTAGTAATATTGGACTGGCCTGCTGAATAGGCATCTTTTACAATTTCAAAGTTTTTTTGTGAGGCATCAGCGGCTACTTTAGTCAATCGCACACTTGCATAAGAAGCCGCTACGTTTTCGATATTGACCCGGATTCGAAGCTCCAATTGATTCTCGACATTTTTTTTGGTGTCTTGCAACTGGAGCAAACTGAGCCTTGACTGTTCGATTAATTTTCTCCGGTTATTTCCTTGAAAAATTGGGTAGGAAACCCCCAAGCCGACACTCCATGAAGTTGATTTATCCACCATCGGAAAACCTTCAGGGATATCAAATCTACCCAATGTTCGATTGACCGAGCCACTCACGCCCAAGCTTGGTAAATACATAGCTCGCTGTCGGGATAACTCTAGTCGTTCTTGCACTTTTACCCCCAAATCAATTTGGCTGAGTTCCGGAAGATTTTTCATCGCATATTGGACCAGGAAATCGGCAAATTGATCTACTTCTCCATAATTGTCAATAAAACGAGTCCGGTCATCTGCGATGAGTACCATGGATTCTTCAATGGTCACTTTCCCTATTTCTACTGGTTCATTGATAGGGCGATTCAAGCGTTGGTTAAAAAGAAGCTTTGCTTGTCGCAAGCCTGAATAAGCATTATTCAGGTTAATATTTGCATTTGCCAATTCTGCCTCCCAACGATAAAGGTCAGTTTTCCCAGAATATCCAATGGCTTCTTTTGCTTTGGAAATATTAAAATTATCCTTGTTTCGTTCGACGTTTTGCTGTTGAATATTTAAATTACTTTTTGCAAATAAAATATTCATATACGCATCAGATACATCAATGATCACATCGAGTTGTGTTTCCAGTAATGCTGTTTCTTCACTCTCTTTGAGGATTTTTTTGATTGCTACATTCGCTAAAAGGGGTTCTGAAAAAACGACTTGTGAAAAATCTCCTGATAGTATCCAGTTAGTGCGTCCAAGTGCCCCCTGATAAGAAAAGGTAGTCTTTTCATCGTTGACAGAGAGGCTGGTGGAAGCATCAATTTGGGGGAGCAAATCTGATGTAGCGATACCTACTTCTGTTTGTGCAATACCGACCTCTGCCTCGTCAATTTTAATATCTAAATTGCTTTGCAAAGCATAAGCGATCGCTTTATGCAGTGTCCAGGTGTTATCGGTCTGGATATTATCCAAGTTAATTAAAGTCGCTTGATTCATCAAATCAAAATTGGGATAAACGCCAATTAGACGAGCAGTCTCCATATTAAAAACCAGGTTTTCACCAAAAGTTTGCATCTCTACCGAAAGTTCAGCCGCATTTTGTCCTTCCACAATTTTCATCACACTGAGGGCAATTCGGCGAGGTATCTTTTGGAGATTTGAAGCTGTTTGATAGCCCGCCAAAGCACCTTTACTTAGGTATTCTTCTCCAAAAAGGGAGGCAGAAGGGATTTTATTTTTATTTAGATTTTCAAATAATCGTTCAACTATTAGGGTATCACTTCCAAAATAAGGAAGGGCATAAGCAGCGACTTTTTTATCGCCTAAAGCGGAAAGTCTTGTCACTACATCCGATTCATAATTGATATTCTCGATCGTAATATTTTTACCTTCTAAATAATTGGAAAAAAGTTGTTGAAGGAAAGGTTCGCCTACTATTCTTCCCTTTTGTGATACGACCAATAAGTGTTCAAAAGGTTGAATCTGATACAAGAGATTTATGTCTCGTTTCATGCTGAAAGGAGACTGTAAATAGGTAAAGTTGTTAATCTCTGAATTACCGCTTTCCGCTTTTTTCAAACCTTGTAACTGAACATCCAAAACGATAGAGGCGATGGTTGGCTTTGAATAGTCTTTCAAACTTATCGCATGAGAGGAACTTTCTGTACCTACACCAATGATAATGTCATTTTCGGTGTAAGCTTTTTCAAATTCTTCGGGAATATTACTTCCGTTTTCATTACCATAGTATGAATTGAACTGTACCTCGTAACGATGTTGGAGCAACACCAAAATTTCTTCTTTGATGTTTTTTTCAAACTGGTCTTCTAGTTGATTATCGGGTAGCCTATCATTAATTAAGGCAATGTTGATTGGCGTTTGTGACCATAATGACTGTAATCCAAACAGGAAAAGTAGGAGGAGTAGGTTTCTCATTCGTTTTATATATAAATTAAATACTATATAAAAAATGTATAGTAACTTAGACAAAAATAAGTATTGAAATCCTAATAAAAGAATATATTTCACAACAGACTAATCACCTCGGAGGGGGTAAGAGCATGTTAAGAGTTTAGCGCAGGGTTGGGCGAAAAGAATAGGGTTGGATATTATACCTGTAACGAATAAGAACAGCCGCACTTTTATAGCAAAAATCACCAAATCGGACAATACTCCAGCTCAATCTTTTCTTTATAAAAAATCTGAGTAGTCTCTGCAAAGGAAGGCGTATAATCGGATACAAAAAATTTGGGAGCTTTGGGAGCTTCATCGTTAAGTAGGTCAAACTCCTGAAGCCTTTTTCGAACGGCATGAGCCACTACATTCGTGGAGTCATATACTTTGACTTTTTGCTGAAAATAGTCTTCGATATTTTTTCGGATCAGTGGATAATGAGTACAAGCAAGCAATAAGGCATCAATATTTTCAAAAATCGGATTGGATAAGTATTTTTCAATAACCGCATCGCTGATATTATTATTGAAGTAACCTTCTTCGATCATGGGTGCCAGGAGCGGCGTCGCCAGGCTTTCAACCTGAAGCGATGGTTTTGCTTCCTGTAATTTGTATTTGTAAATCCCGGAACTGATCGTTGCTTTGGTAGCGATGATGCCGACTTTTTTATAATTATTGCTGGCTACTGCTTCCACCAAAGGATCAACCACGTTTACAAACAGTGCCTGCCCTTCATAAAAATCGAGTAATACTTTATAGGCAGCCGCGGAGGCAGAGTTGCAGGCGATAACTATCATCTTACATTTTTGCTCCAGCAGAAACTTAACAATTTTAAGGCTGTAATATCGGATGGCATCTGCGGATTTGTCGCCATAAGGCAGGTGGGCAGTATCACCGAAATAGATGATTTCCTCTTGAGGCAAGTGGCTAATAATAGCATTGGCGACCGTAAGGCCGCCAATGCCGGAGTCAAATACTCCTATAGGTTGCGTCTTTTTATGCTCTTTTATCAAGGGGATAAAAGGTTTAGAGTATTCCAAGTTTTGCTTTTACTTTATCTGTTACGTTGGTAGATTCGTCAGCATAAAGCAGTATCTGTGTGTCAGCATTGAAGACCATGGTCATACCTTCCGCTTTAGCCACTTCTTTGATCGCAGCGTCTACTTTCTCGAGGATCGGGCTGTAAAGTTCATTTCGCTTGTCTTCGATTTGCTTTTGGATTTTTTGCTGAAACTCCATAATCTTTTTCTCTTCAGCAGCCATGGTAGCCTGCGCTTCTTCCTGCTGGATAGGAGAAAGGTTGCCTGCCTGAAAATCATCCTGGAACTGTTTAGCTTGGGTTTGTGCAGCAGTGTACATTCCTTCAAACTTCTTCTGGAGCTGTTTCTGCAATGTTTCCAAATTAGCATCGGCGATTTTCGTTTCCGGAAATTCTGCTAAAATTTGGATAGAAAAAACATACCCGAATTTTTGAGCTTGCAGCGTAGTCGCCATAAATGCAAAGGCGGCAAACAAAAAGCTTATTTTAATTAATTTTTTCATGGATTAACTTTTAAGTTTTTACGTTTTAATAAGAAAGGTTTATAATTCTTTTAATTGTACAGCGCTTTCATTTTGTTTAAAAAAGGATTGCAAAAGTAAAGCTTTTTAAACTACTTCTATATAGTTACAAGCCTAATTCTTTCATAACATCCTCAGTTTTATCATACCTTGCATTGGAGAAGATCATTCCTGAAGAGGAACCTTTATCAAAAATGAAGTCATATCCTTTGTCGTTGGCGTAATCTTCGATAGCGGTATAAACTCGTTCCTGGATAGGCCGAACCAGCTCTTGCCGCTTTTTGAACAAGGCGCCTTCAGGGCCAAATTTATCTTTTTGCGTCTGTCTTACCTGGTCTTCCTTCTTTGTGATCTCATCTTCCCGCTGGCGACGGACTTCATCGCTGAGCAGTACTTGTTCCGCCTGATATTTATTATACATTCCCTTGATCTCATCGTATTGCTCTGCAATTTCCCGCCTCCACTTTGCAGCCGTATTATCCAGGCTGGTCTGGGCGGTTTTATAGTCGTTCATACTGTCCAGTATTTTATTGACATCGACGAGGGCGATTTTCTGGGCATCCGCCGTAAAAGCAAACATTGCCGCTAATACGAAACCAAAGATTATTTTTTTGCTCATTTTCTTAAGTGTTACAAAATTCATCATTGTGAGGTAATTTAGATTATTATATTTTATACTGTGAAGGTTTATCAAGTATTTAGACCGACAAAAATACAATTTTATTGTAAGCTTTTATGGAATTAGACTTTGTCGTTTAGCTATAGTAACATGGGGCAAATGCTTCCTTTCTCTATTAAACGCGTGTTTCCTGCTAAAAGAGCGTATTCTGGCTCCTAAACGTTGCCAAGCCGCATGATTTTTAACTATTGTTTAACGATGTAAATCAATGACAGGAAATACCCAAAAGGGGTGATTTTTTAATTTTTGAATTTGTTTTTCCATTTGATTTTAGAAAAAAGTAGATATTTGCAGCTCAATAGGGACAGGACACTAATAATTATCTTAAGTTGCGAACTATTGCAGTTGACAGTCTTTCGGTTGGCAGTGTGCAGTCTCATGATTGTGGGCTACTAAAATCGAAGATACCTGCAACTAGACTTAGTTATCCAGTTTAGGCGAAGTTATTAATGTCCTTGCTCTTACTCTACCAAATAAAATCTAAATGTCGAATAAGCACTTAATCCATCCAGGGCTTCTGTCGCTGGATCAGGTTTCTGAAATGACTCGCGGTAAATATTCTCTTGCCTTATCGGAGGAGAGTATACAACAAATAGAAAAATGCAGAACCTATCTGGATAATAAGCTAGCAAAAGGAGATCATCTTATTTATGGTATAAATACGGGCTTTGGCTCTCTTTGTAATGTAAAAATTTCAGATCAGGAGATCGAAACCTTACAAGAAAACCTTGTAAAATCACACGCCTGTGGGCTTGGAGATGAAGTCCCTCCGGAAGTAGTAAGACTTATTTTGTTTTTCAAAATACAAAGTCTGGCTTATGGTCATTCCGCTGCTCAATTGCAAACCGTTCAGCGATTAGTGGATTTTTATAATCATGATATATTACCGGTGATCTATCAGCAGGGTTCTTTAGGCGCTTCGGGAGATTTAGCCCCGTTAGCTCATCTTTCGCTCCCTTTGCTCGGATATGGCGAAGTATATTTTAAAGGTGAAAAGGTGAAAACAACGGAGGTATACGATCAACTTGGCTGGAAGCCGCTCCAACTAAAATCTAAAGAAGGGCTGGCATTACTGAATGGCACTCAGTTTTCTCTTGCCTATCTATGTTATACAGTATTGAAAAGTTACGAATTATTATCTCTTGCCAACCTGAGTGCTGCCATCTCCCTGGATGCATTCGATTGTCGCCTGTCTCCTTTTAATGACAAATTGCATCAGATCAGGCCCCATCGTGGACAAGTTGAAACGGCCAGGCTTATCCGCGAACTTTTGGAAGGTAGTCAGATTGCTGCTGCTCCGAAAGAAAGCGTACAGGATCCCTATTCTTTCAGGTGTGTCCCCCAGGTACACGGAGCAAGCCAGGATACCATCGAATATGTATCCGGTGTACTCCAGACGGAGATGAATGCCGTCACCGACAATCCGAATATTTTTCCGGAAGAAGATGAAATCCTCTCCGGCGGGAATTTTCATGCCCAGCCATTAGCATTCGCACTGGATTTCTTAGCAATAGCTGTCTCCGAACTTGGTAGTATCTCCGAGAGGCGCACCTTTCAACTGATCTCCGGCGTCCGTGGCTTACCTGCCTTTCTGATTCTTCAGGCTGGTTTGAATTCAGGGTTGATGATTCCCCAGTATACTGCGGCTTCGATTGTCAGTCAAAATAAACAATTCTGCACACCTGCCTCTGTGGACTCTATTGTATCGAGTAATGGTCAGGAAGATCATGTGAGTATGGCTGCCAATGCAGCAACAAAGGCTTATAAGGTAGTAGAAAATGTTGAGCGTGTTATAGCTATTGAGTTTATGACCGCTGCGCAGGCTATGGAATTTAGGCGGCCTTTACGCTCTTCTCCGATTATTGAAAGCGTGTTGGAAAAGTATAGAAAACAGGTTCCGGCGCTGGAGAATGACAGGATATTATATGAGGATATTAAAAAAACAATAGTGTTTCTTAGCTCCCTGATTCTGGAAGTCTAAATCCTCATTTTCGAGGATGTTCAATAATAACACCCTTTCATTTTCCCCTCATCCATACATCTCGCTGCGGGAATGGAATCTGGATTCCTTTTTCACGGAATGCTTGATCTATTTCAAGGCGGATATCACTTTTAATGTCCTCGATGACCATAAAGTTTCGAGACCAAAAATGTAACTCAAAGTCCAGCGAAGAATCTCCGAAATTTTTAAACCGAACGATAGAGATGGGAAAGTCCAAAACATAGACATTTTCCTTAGCAACCTGGAGGAGCACCTCTTTTACTAAGGCAGTATCGGATCCATAGGCTACCCCAACAGAAAGATGGAAACGGACTTTATCGTCATAATGACTCCAATTGATTACTTTTTCAGTAATTAATTTTGAGTTCGGCACGATGACGGTGACATTGTCTCTGGTCTCGACGATAGAAGTCCTAAGCCCAATCTGTTTTACGGATCCGATCAAACCATCAACCTCGATCATTTGGCCGATTTCCACAGATCTTTCGAAAAGTAAAATGATTCCGGAAAAGAGGTCATTAAAGGTCTGTTGTAATCCTAATCCAACACCAACCAGTAAAGCAGCTAATCCTCCAAGCAGTACCGTCATTTGGAGCCCAAGCGCTTGGGCAGAAATGAAAAAGGCCAGGACGTAAATAATATATTTGACAATTTGGTTAATGGCGTATTGCCCCCCTATATTGACCTCGCTTTTTCTAAAATAACTAAAAAGCACCAACTGGGTGATGATCCAGGCAAGGAGTTGGGACACAACAATAATAAAGATTACGATAAAAATATTGGATAGCCGGAGTTCAAAACTTCCAAGCCTCAGGAGAATCTGATCATCAAAATTCTGTAAAATTAGGATGATCGCCAGGACGTACATAGCGTATTGAACTTTACGGCTTATTTTCTTTTCGCTGAATATTTTACGAGGAGAACTTTCATCATTAACAACATTCTCTCTGCTTTTTTCATAATTGTAAATCAGGAATTTAGAGAAAAACCAATCCAATAGCTGGGCAAATTGAATAATCAATAAGGCTTGCAAAATCGTGCTGATGCTTATTGTAATTCGAGTCGTCTCATGAAAAATGTAATCCAGATTCAAAGTCCAAAGTAGTCCTATTAAAAGACCCAGGAGGAAGATAATTCGAATAATCTGGGTGACTCTTCTCTGATTTTTTAAATGCGCTGGTGTTTTTCCGAAAACCCGAGGAAGCACTTTCCTGACAATAAGAAGATATAGGCCAAAGAAGAAAAGAACGGTTAGTGTACCAGTCAGAATGTTTAAATAAGTAAATTCTTTATTACCTATTGTAAAAAAAACCTGATCGAGAAATGCGCTAATATTCATATTTGGGAAGTTCTGGAACTAAGCAAGGATCGAAAAATAACTTGTCGCCTTTCGAAATTTAGCTTAATCCTAAGCGTCCCGTTTAATCGGGATCAGTCAAGCTAAATTTCGAAACCAAAAGAGATATTTTAATTTTTGACCAATACTAATACATAAAAGTATAAAAACTATTTATTTCAAAGGGATAAAGTAGTGCTAATAATGTACAGTATTATTAGTTTTACGAATTAAAATAACTAGCAATATCAAACCATAAGATGAAAATACAAGGAAATATCGTCGATATTGAAAACCGTAACATTTATTTCGGAGAACTATTGGTTATAAATGGAAAGATACAATCAATCGAGGCCAAGGCAGGAGAAAGCGACCAATTCATCTTACCAGGGTTTGTGGATGCGCATGTACACATAGAAAGTTCGATGTTGGTACCTTCTGAGTTTGCTCGCTTAGCGGTCAGGCATGGGACGGTCGCCACGGTTTCCGACCCTCATGAAATAGCCAACGTAATGGGCGTAGAAGGGGTAGAATATATGATTAAAAATGGAAAATCCGTCCCCTTTAAATTTAATTTCGGTGCCCCTTCCTGCGTACCTGCCACTACTTTTGAAAGCGCAGGAGCAACTATTGGTGTAGCAGAGATTGAACTACTTTTGAAAAATCCTGAAATCCGGTACCTGGCCGAGATGATGAACTATCCGGGGGTACTTTTTAAAGAGGAAGCCGTAATGGCAAAGCTGGCAATTGCGCATCAATTGGGCAAGCCCGTTGATGGACATGCGCCCGGCCTCAGAGGGCAGGACGCCCAAAATTATATTTCCGCAGGTATTAGTACTGACCACGAATGTTTTACCTACGAGGAAGCACTCGAAAAGCTGGGGTTTGGAATGAAGATACTTATTCGGGAGGGCAGTGCTGCTAAGAATTTTGAAGCACTCATTCCGCTCTTGTCCCAACATGTGGATCAGATGATGTTCTGTTCTGATGATAAACATCCTGACGACCTCCTCGAAGGACATATCAATCAACTCGTCGTTCGCGCACTGGAGAAAGGGCATCATGTCTTTGATGTTTTAAAAGTCGCCTGTATAAACCCGGTTCGGCATTATAATCTGGAAGTCGGTTTGTTGCAGGAGGGAGATCCTGCGGATTTTATTATCGTAGAAGATTTGAAATCATTTAAAGTAAAAGCTACTTACATCGATGGGCTGCTGCTGGCTAAAGACGGGGAAAGTTTTATTGAAAGTACTCCAATCCAGGTTATTAATAATTTTAATGTAAACCCCAAAAATCATAAAGATTTTCAAATCCCAGTAGCAGGCGAAAAAATCAGAGTAATCGAAGCGATCAATGGGGAAATTGTAACCAAGTCCCTGGTCACTGAAGTGAAGCAACAAGAGGGTTTTGCCATAGCTGATACAGAAAGGGATATTTTAAAAATAACAGTCGTCAATCGATATGGAGACAGCCCTCCTGCAATGGCTTTTATTAAAAACTTTAAGCTTAAAGAAGGGGCGATCGCTTCCTGTGTGGGACATGATTCGCATAATATTATTGCCGTTGGGGTCGATGATGAATCTATTTGTCAGGCAGTAAACCTTATCATCGAAAATAGAGGAGGAATATCTGCTGTATCCAATACCACTTCACAGGTACTTCCGCTTCCGGTAGCTGGTATCATGTCTGACCAGGATGGATTTACGGTTGGCCAGTCTTATGCTGCCATTGATTTATTTGTCAAAGAGACCCTTGGCTCGACGTTGAATGCTCCCTTTATGACCTTATCATTTATGGCTTTACTGGTGATCCCGACATTGAAACTTAGCGACAAAGGGCTTTTCGATGGAGAGCGTTTTCAATTTTCGCCACTATTCCTTTAAGCTTACTCAGCATGACAAAAGATTGATTTTCAATTATTTGTCATGCTTCGACAGGCTCAGAACAGATTCAGAGAAGGCTTGAATAACGAGTTTTTAATATTTAACATAATCACTTTTTTAAGCCGTTCGAAGTATAAATAGTATTTATTTTACCGAATAAAAGAAAACGCTTTGCTTTGGATACGCTATTTTCAGAAAGTACCTTTGTAAATTTTTTCAAACTCAAAATAGTTTATTCTTAATATTCGTATTAAACAGGCGTAAAGAATTATATTATAATGAATAAACCCCCCACAAGTCTGTTGTTTTTTTTGCTCCTTACTTCTAGCCTGGCCGGACAGCGATTTGCTGTTGAGAAACTGCCAGAAAGTATCAATAGTGAGTATGACGAAATTTCTCCTGTAGTTGATATCCAAGGTAAGACCCTATATTTCACCCGGATGGGATACCCGGATTTCAACAAAACGCTGGTTGAAAAAGGAACAAACCTTTGGGAGACGATGGGAGAGTCTTCCTATAGATCTTACCTTCAGTCTGTTTATACGGAAATAGCGAAGAAAAGTGTTTACGATCCTGAAACGTCCGACTTCAATCAGGATATTTGGATTGCAGAAAGTGTAGAAGATACTTTTGACCAGGTCAGCCATCCCGGTTACCCACTGAATAACGCCTTGCCGAATAGCGTATGTGCGATCACTCCTTCTGCAAATGAACTGGTGGTCATCAATAAATTTAATGAAGAGGGTGGCATGAGTAAAGGCTTTTCCATTGTCCGTCGACAGGCCGATAGTACCTGGTCTTTTCCCGAACCTATCGAAATTGAAGGGTTTTATAATATTGGTACAGAAGTAAGTATGATGATTAGCAATGACGGTAGCGTGATGGTATTAGCCCTGCAAAGAGCAGACGCCTATGGCGAGTCGGATTTGTATGTTTCTTTTAAAAAAGGGGAACAACTGTGGACGGAGCCAAAAAATCTTGGCTACCAAATCAATACTTCTTACAGAGAATCTACCCCCTTTCTTTCTGATGATAATAAAATTTTATTCTTTGCCTCCAATCGTAAAGGACCACAAAATGGAATGGATCTATTCATGATCGAACGATTGGATGATACCTGGCAAAAATGGAAACGGCCACGACGGTTTATAAAACCAATCAACTCTCCGTTTGATGACAGCCAGCCATTTTTCAATGCCGCCACCGGGTTCTTGTATTTTACTTCCAGGAGAGAAGGATCCAGCGATATTTTCAGAGCAAAGATATCTCCCCCGAATCCACCAGGTGTATTGATAAAAGGAAGAATTTTTAATGCAAAAACCGGAAAGCTAATGTCTGCCAAAGTCTTGTCAGGGCCTCAAAATTCGGCGTATAAAAATCTTTATCTTTCTGACAACGGGACTTTCGAGGTGATGGTTCCTAAAGGCGTAATGTTTACCCTTTCAGCCAATAAACTCGGATTTAGCGGGACCGCAGAAACGGTATTTTATAAACGCTCGAATGTCTACTTTAAACCCAAGTCCCTGGACCTTTATCTCAACCCGGAAGAATTGGTGGTCGGCGAAAAGATTGCGTTGGAAAAGATATATTTTGCCCAGTCAAAAGCTTTGGTTTTGGAAAAATCTTTCCCTGCATTAAATCAGCTGGCAGATATGTTGAAAGAGAATAAGTACCTTCGTATCCAGATATCAGGTCATACCGATAATCAAGGTGATGAAAAGTTGCTAATGGAACTTTCGGAAGATCGTGCAAAAGCAATTAGAGCCTATTTGGTCGGAAAGCACCATGTCGATGAGCGGAGGATCCATACGATTGGGTATGGCGGCACAAGAGCAGTCAATGATAATTCAACCGATGATTTGAGAAAAGAAAACCGTCGTGTCGAGATAGAGATTATTGAAACCTCAGAACAGCCACTAAAATTAAATGAAGAAAAAGAAAAATAACGTATGATTTGGATGTTTCGGTTTCTGGCTTATTTCTTTTCTATTGTTTTTCATCCTCTTTTGATGTTGACCTATATGTTGACCATCTTATTAATGGTCAATCCTTATCTTTTCGGCCCTACGGTAACGCAGCGGAGTGATGTGCTGATCCTGGTCGTTTTCCTGTCCACTTTCCTGATTCCTGCTGTCTCCGTATTTTTGATGAGTGCTTTAGGCTTGATTACTTCCATCGAGCTCAAAGACAGGCAAGAACGGATCGGTCCTTATATTATTACCGGTGTTTTTTACCTCTGGATTTTTAGAAACCTTTTGGAGAACCCGGATATGCCTTTAGCATTTAAGATATTTACCCTTGGCGCAACCATTGGGTTGTTTCTGGCCTTCCTCGTAAATCTCTTTTCAAAAGTAAGTATGCATGCTACGGGTATGGGCGGGCTATTAGGAATGGTGGTAATTACGATATTGAAATTCAGTTATGAAAATTTCACGCTTCAATTGGGTGGAAATGCTTTTCAAATGAATACGCATATTATCCTACTCCTGGTTATTATTTTGTGTGGTATCGTGGGGACTGCCCGGTTATTTCTTGGTGCACATAATCCCAGGGATCTTTATGGCGGGTTTGCGATTGGCTTTGGCACTCAATTTCTGGCGCTGACGATTCTTGGCGAGTAATTCTTCGACAAGCTCAGAATGACAATTCGACAACCGTTCGACTGATCCCTCAACCCGGTTCGGGACAGGACTCACGCCGAAGGCTCAGAATGACAATGCAATTATTTGTTGAAAATTAAAAAAAATATTACTTAAAACAACTATGCAGGAAATCAAATCAATAATCGAAAAAGCATGGGACGATCGTTCTTTATTGAGCGAAGCAGCTACCAGAGATGCTATAAATGAAGTGATCGAATTTTTAGATAAAGGGAAACTCCGTGTGGCAGAACCGACGGCCGACGGAGACTGGAAAGTCAACGACTGGGTTAAAAAAGCAGTAGTGATGTACTTCCCGATTCGCAAAATGGAAACGATCGAAGTTGGCCCATTTGAATTCCATGATAAGATGGCCTTGAAAAAAGACTATGCCGCACAAGGGGTACGAGTAGTCCCGCCTGCGATTGCCCGCTATGGCTCTTATCTCGAAGAGGGGGTGATCTTGATGCCAAGTTATGTCAATATCGGTGCCTGGGTAGGAAGTGGTTCGATGGTAGATACCTGGGCGACCGTAGGTTCTTGCGGACAGATCGGACGCAATGTTCACCTCAGTGGTGGCGTCGGTATCGGAGGGGTACTCGAACCCCTGCAAGCTACACCGACTATTATAGAAGATAATTGTTTTATCGGTAGCCGATGTATTGTCGTGGAAGGCGTGCGGGTAGGAAGAGAAGCGGTACTCGGAGCCAATGTAGTATTGACCCAATCTACTCATATCATTGATGTCACTGGCGAGGAGCCGGTAATTTATAGAGGAATAGTTCCTCCAAGATCTGTCGTTATTCCCGGTACTTACACCAAGGAGTTTCCTGCCGGAAAATATAATGTAGCTTGTGCCCTGATCATCGGAAAACGAAAAGAAAGTACAGATAAGAAAGTTTCGCTGAATGATGCTTTGAGAGATCATAGCGTGGCGGTCTGATTAAGTTTGTTAGTAAAGATCTTGAGCAACTGCATTTCCCGGTTCGATAATTTTTTTATCTCTTTATTAAAATGCAGTTCGAATTTTTTAGGATAGAAAATATAATTACCCAGGACTACACTGGCATCGCCATTACTGTTATTATTGAGGGATTGATTGGAAAGTTTTAGAATATTCTAAATGCGGATAATCAGTTCCTCCATACTAAAAGGCTTTTTGATATAATCATTACCTCCGGAGTTAAAACCTTTGACAATATCCTGTAGCTGGTTTTTTGCAGGGAGAAACATTTGGGGATCAAGAACCCGTTCCGATGTGGCAAGCCTCGATTTCAAAATCTTTTTTAAAAAATAAAAGAGGAGAACTCAAATTCGCCGCCGTTGACATCCTAAATCAAGGAATCGGTATTGACCGGAATAGTACGTTCAATTATATTGAAGATACGAGGATCAGTTCTTTGGGCAGGTATTTTATGATGTCTTTTACTTATTCACTCAGCGCATTTGGTGATTCGGGAATGGGCGGAATGCAGTTTAGTTCAAGCAGAAGATAAATAACGAATCAGAGGTAAGGAGTAAGAGGTGAGAACTCAGAGTAATCACCCCTCACTCCTCACTTCTAAAAAAACAGAGGTACCCGCAGCTCGTTTGCCGCCGATACCTCGCCTTCCTTATCTTTGTTCATCTGGTGATCAGCTCCGCTAGGTGAGAATGTGATCGATGCTTCGCATCTTGTGAGGCCGCCGAATCCGCAGCCTCACAAGACCGAAGGCCGATCACACTATCGCAAGCGAAGCGATCACCCGATGATTTAATCTGGCTCAAAACCTAAAATCAAACTCATTCTTCCATACCTCGACAAATAAGAACCGGTATCAATCGCATCCTTATCGAAGCCGACACCATAATCAAAACCCAATAATCCAAACATGGGAAGATGAACTCGGAGTCCTAATCCTGCGGAACGTTTCAAATCAAAGGGGTTGATATCACTAAAGTCGTTCCAGGCATTTCCTGCTTCGACAAATCCAATCGCGTAGATAGTAGAGGCAGGACTTTTGATAATCGGAAACCT
>JBLHJZ010000038.1:0-14694 GCA_047619515.1 Saprospiraceae bacterium
CGACCTTTACTTCCGGTTCGATTAGTTCTCCTTTAAAATAAACCTTATCCCCTTCCAGCACTCTGTGCCCCGGTTCCTTTATGAGTTGATCATTGACATTGATGTGACCTTGCATGACATATTCAGCGGCTTTCCTTCTGGAACAAATACCGCAATGAGCAACGTATTTATTCAATCGCATTCCTTCTTCTGAAGCTTTCTGATCTGGTGGATTTTTATCTTTGGACATATAGTATCGCGGGCTTTAGCCTGCACAAGATGGTGAACTAAATCTATTGGCTAATCAAAATATAATTACCCAGCGTTTGTTACAGGCTAAAGCCTGTGGTACTAACTATTTCTAAAATGGAATATCTTCATCATTCATTCGGGAAGATCGAGTGATAATATTAGTTTGATTATCTGGCAATCCCTCATTGCTTTCTCCTCCTAGTAATTCATTAAAGTTAGGATCATCCAGGTTGGTGAATTTTGCAAAGTGATCAGTAAACTTCAGTTTCACAGTTTTCAAAGCACCGTTACGGTGTTTGGCAACGATGATTTCTCCAATTCCTTTTAAGGATTGTCCTTCTTCGTCTTCGAGGATATTATAATATTCCGGTCGATAGATAAAAGATACGATATCCGCATCCTGCTCAATGGCGCCGGATTCCCGAAGATCAGAAAGCATCGGTCGTTTATTACCTCCTCGTGTTTCAACTGCACGGCTCAACTGAGAAAGTGCAATGACCGGAACGTTCAATTCTTTAGCCAGGCCTTTCAATGCACGGGAAATAGCACTAATCTCTTGTTCCCGATTTCCATTTTTCTGATCAGGGCCACCCGTCATCAACTGGAGGTAATCGACGATCACCATCTGGATATCATGTTGCATTTTGAGCCGACGACATTTGGCACGAAGTTCAAAGACATTGATACCCGGGGTGTCATCAATGAAGATAGGTACTTCACTCATTTTTTCGATGGCGCTATGTAGTTGTTGCCACTCGTATTCCTCTAGCTGCCCGCTACGTAGTTTACTACCTGGGATTTCAGCTTCCATTGAAATTAGCCGCTGAACCAATTGAACATTGGCCATCTCCAGTGAAAAGAAGGCGACCCCTTTGCCAAAATCTAAAGCGGCGTTTCTTGCGAGAGCAAGGGTGAAAGCAGTTTTTCCCATACCCGGCCTAGCAGCAATAATAATCAAATCTGAAGATTGCCAGCCAGAAGTCAGTCTATCTAATTCAGTAAATCCTGTCGGTACTCCTGAGAGCCCTTCTTCTTTTTCAGAAAGCTCCTCCAGCATTTTCAAGGTACGGCCGGCAATAGTGCCAATACTTTCGTATCCTCGGCTCAGGTTTTGCTGAGTGATATGAAATAAACCTTGTTCTGCATCATCCAATAATTGAAAAACATCCGTGGTGTCCTCATAAGCATCCCTGATAATTTTGGTAGAGACCGTGATTAGCTCCCGTTGAATGTGTTTCTGTGAAATAATCCTGGCATGGTACTCAATATTGGCAGCGGATGCGACCCTGTTAGTTAGTTCCACCAGGTAATAGGGGCCTCCGGCGGTTTCGAGTTCACCCGCTTTTTTTAGTTCTTCGGTAACGGTTAACAGATCGACAGGCTGGGATTTTTCAAACAACTTTAACATCGCCCGGTAGATCATTTTATGACCATCAGAATAAAAACTTTCGGACTGAAGGATATCGAGGACGATAGGAAGCGCATCTTTATCGAGCATAATAGCCCCGAGAATAGCTTCCTCTAGCGGCAGTGCCTGAGGCTGAACTTTACCAAAAACATAATTTGATAAATCGCTTCCCTTCTTTGTAGTATTTCGGTATGCTCCAACAGCTTTTACCGGGTAATCTGATTCTGACATATTTTTTTAATGCTTCAAAGAGAGTGAGATAATCAATCCTCCATGCATAGTTTTCAATCATAGTATTCTTTAAAACTGTAGGAATGAAATTTACGTTTTAAAGAGAGACAAATGTATATTTTAAATCATAAAAAAGCTAATGTGACTTACCGACTGCAATGTTAATAACGGTGAAAAAAAATGTTGATAACTTGTGCATAAACCGGTCAGTATTTTTTTATTCAAAAGGCACCGATACGCTTATATATGTTTTTTTTCAACAATCATTAGGTAAAGACAAAGAAACGGGAACGTTTTAAAAAAAATAAAATGTGTACTAATTGGTTTTTTTTTACCTCTTTTTAGAATATAAACCACCAAGTATTACCAACAATCTGTGAAGAACAACTCACATTTAATTTTATTTAATGTTTGTAACTGAAAAGTCCAGCTTAATCCACGGTTAAAAGTAAGGGATATTAAAAAGCGTAGAAATATATCAGCAAATAAATTAAACAATTGTAAATATTGGTATAAATATACGCAAAAAAATGTAAAACCTCAAGAGATAGGAAGCAGGAATTAGGAATTTAATATCAGTTGTTCTCCCGGACTTCCATTTTCTTTTTAGTGTCCTCGACGATCACTTTTTGGGCATCAATCTTAGTATTCGTTTCCTCTTGTTCCTGTAGATTGTCTACAATGCCAGCTTCTGCTTTAGCTATTTTCTTTTTGGCTGCTTCAATTTCGTGATGCAGGCGTTCATTCTTTTTCTTGAGTTTATTAAGGTTACTTTCCAGTTTTTCCATGTTATTTTCCTCCTTTTTCACCTCTTCTTTTACGCCTGCTTTGTATACTTCCATTTCAAATTCAATAAGAAAGTCTTCTCCCGCAGCATATCTTTCAGGATGATCGGTACTGCTGAGGTAAGTGCCAGCCATATCAAACCAGGCGGTCATGGTTATATCACTACCTGTTTGCTCAAAAGTAGCATATACATCGACATTCTCCGATCCGCCAATACTGGACAAGTTCGAATTGTCACAAAGCCATTCTTCGGATTTTTTTATTTTTTTGGCTTTGGAATCTTTGGTTTTCATGTATTTTTTCCAAAGTTTTTCGACCTTCTTGTCATCCGCATTTGGGATATTGATGATCAAAGCGTTGTTCATACCCTGAGTCATTGAACGTACTTCTTCATTGACCTGAGCGAATAAAAAGTTAAAATAGGTAGTGAGTAATAAGAATAGGATCGTTGTTTTTTTCATGTTTATTAAAATTGAGCTAAGAAATAAAAAGATTTTGAAATCGTTTGAATTATACTCATTATAATAATTTATATATTTCAAGTATTTACAATGTGTTATTTTATAAACTGGATATATAGACTTATTTTCCAGAAAAGCATAACTTTATAATAAGACTCGATTCGCTCAAAATAGTAGCACATTTTTTGTTAGAATTGATAAAGAAGGACATCCAAAACAGTAATAACCCAAATTATGCGTGAAGGAAGCCGTTGTTTTTCAACATATAGCCCCATTCCTCACCCCTAATTTATCAAAAATCTCCGAAATGAATCTTTATAAAATGTTAATTATTTTACTGTGCTGTTTCTCAGCCACAGCCTTATCCGCTCAAAAGCAATTGATCAAGAAAGCGAATACTTACTATAAAAACAATCAGTATAAAGATGCTATAGAATTGTATGAACAAGCTTTGAAGGAAGATGACAACCTCGGATCAAGTACAAAATTAGCTTATTGTTACCGTATGACCAACCAGATGGTAAAAGCGGAAGAATGGTATACTAAAGTAGTGGCGCGAGAAAAGGCAAAGTCAATCACTTATTTATATTATGCCGAATCATTGATGAGTAATGGTAAATATGATTTGGCCAAGAATTGGTTTTTGAAATATAATGAAAAAGAACCGGATGATAAAAATGCTATCCGTATGGCTTATGCCTGTGATAAAGTGAAATTATTAACGCCATATTTTAAAAATGTGGCCGTTGAGGTATTTGAGCACAATTCCGATGTGGACGAGTCTTCTCCTTTATATTTTAATGATGGTATTGTATTTACCTCAGATCGTTCTTCAGGCCCTAATCCGCTCAAACAAAAATCGGGTTGGACTGGAAGAGATTATCAGCGTATTTATTTTAGCGCTAAGAAAAGTGATGGCAATTACGATTCGCCTGTTAATTTTTCCAAAAAACTCAACGACCTGAATAAACATTGTGGCCCGGTAAGTTTTACCAAAGATAAAAAGACGGTCATCTTTACCAGAACCGGACAAGATCGTGGTAAAAATAATGCTTATAACATTCAATTGTTTAGTGCAGAATCTGATGACGGAAAAAAATGGAAGAATATAGCCTTATTGTCCTTTTGTAACAAAGAACACAACTATATGCATCCGGCTATTTCTCCGGATGGCTCAAAGCTATTTTTTGTCTCGGATAAACCCGGTGGATTAGGGGGTACTGATATTTATATGAGCGAAAAGAAAGCGAAGGGTTGGGGTCGTCCACAAAACCTGGGCCCTATTATTAATACTCTTGCGAATGAAGCCTTCCCGTTTTTCCATGAATCCAATAAATTATTTTTTTGTTCGAAAGGGCATTTAAGCTTCGGAGGGTTTGACATTCTTTTTTCAAATATAAAAGAAGATGGTTCCTGGCAGAAGCCAGTGAACGTAGGTAAGCCGATCAACAGTTCTTATGATGATATTTCAATCTCATTAGATGAATCAATGGAATCTGGCTTGTTTTCTTCTTCCCGAAACGGCGGGGATGATGATATCTATATTTTTAAAATTCTGGAAGGCGTTGATGAAGACCTGGAGTCTATTGACTTTGAGGGAATTGTTGAAAAAGACAAGGAAGAGAAAAAAGACTATTTAGTGAAGGAAGAAACCGAAGCATTCGAAGTCATTCGGGAGGAACAACCAACAGACCCCGTCTCTATGCCGGAGTCTTCTGAAACCGAAAATGAAGAGAGCGTTACCTTTGAGGAGATTCTCGATATAGCGACAGAAGAGGAAATTGAAGAAATTGAACCAGATTTTGAGAAACCAATAACCCAGTCTTTACCAAAAAAGACAAGGACGACAGACAGAAAGGTTGAAGTTTTAGATGCCCCGCCAGCGGAAGAAATCACTAATATAAGGCCGGTAATGATCGAAGAGACCCCGCCGATTAAAGAGGATAAAACACCAATTGTTAAGAAAAAAAGGCCCGTGGGAAAAATCAATCTTATGATTCCCGCTAAGAAAAAACAGGTGGATGAATCCACAGAAGAAACCGTTTCAACAAAGACCGCTATTCTTGATCGGGAACCTGTAGCGCACAAAGATCCGGTATTGATCGGAGATAAATCTTCGCCACTTTCGGGTGAAGTACAGGAACTTCCAAGGCTGGCAGAATTGTTAGAGACTAATCAGGCTATTCCACAAACAGGTTTTGTCATCAATGGCTTAATTTATCCGCAAGGATCATATTTACTGTCCTCAGAAGGTACGCGATCACTTGCTGCTATTATTGACCTGATGAATAGGTATCCTACCTTGAAAATAGAAATTGGAAGCCACACTTCGGCAATTGGGGATGATGTAGTCAATCATAATCTTTCGAGAAAAAGAGCGATGTCTATTATGGCATTTTTAGCGTATAAAGGTATTTCAAATGACCGGATGACTGCTAAAGGGTATGGTGAAACGCAATTGCTGAATGCTTGTGCTAACGGTGTAGATTGTACTGATACTGACCATGAAGAAAATGATCGGATTGAGGTAAAGGTTGTTCAGTAAAAAGCACGGTATTAGGCATTAGGTTTTCGGTAATCTCCGAATGCCGAACACCGAATGCCGATTTTCCTGTGTTATAAAGCCCATATCGTCAATTTTAGCAATCCTCTTTACAAAATTCAGGATGTTACCTAATATGGAACTACTACTTTCAGCGCTTTGGGGATAATACTAAACTCCACCGGTGTCTCACCGAGTAACTCTCCGTCGACTTCGACCAATATAGGCCGATCGACAGCTTCTATCTTAACATGATCAGTTTGAAAAATATTGACTTTTGCATGTCCGGCTATTTTCCCATTATAAAAACGATACGAGTTTAAAAGGACACCAATTTTATTTAGCCTCCCGGCAAGGGTAAGCGCCAATTTTCCATCATCAGGGATCGCATGCGGTACAAATTGCATCCCTCCGCCCGAATATCGACAGATTCCTGCATTGATCAGGTAGAAATAATCCTCGACGGTTTTTCCATTGAAATGCACCCGGGCTTTTTGGAGGGAATATTTAAACACATAATATAGTCCAAAGAACAAATAAGCGAGTCTATTCCGTAGTGGACGCTTGCGTTTTTCCATTTCCGCACAGACAAAAGCATCATAAGCCATTCCCGCTACATTGGCGAAATACCGCTGTTGCTGCTCACCATTTTTATAATATTTCACCAAACCAATATCTTGCAGAGAAGTCTTTTCGACTTTTAGCATTTCAATCCAGGGCCTTAGATCGGTTGGGATTTTATGCTCTTTGATCCAATCGTTTCCGGTGCCGACAGGGAAAAGGCAATAGGAAATCTCCGATGTAATTACTTCGGTTTGGAGCATAATACCGTTGACTACTTCGTTATTGGTGCCGTCTCCGCCCATAGCGATGATCTTACGGAATCCCTTTTCAATTCCTTCCCTTACCAGATCAAGAGCATGATTACGGTGGCTTGTTTCTACTATTTCAAATTTAAAATCATTGGCAAGCAGTGCCTCAAGAAAATCGTCAAGCTGTTTTTTGGCAGCACCATGACCTGCTGCCGGATTAACGATAAGGTACCAGGAATGAGCATTATTTGTTATCACATAGTAAATGTATTAATTTTAAATATTAAGGCAATCCGATTATTAGACTTTATTCCATAAGTTTTTTTTACGAATGCCAAAAACCGAATACCGAAAACATGTGCTGAGTCCTGTCCCGAACATCGTTGAGGGAGAAGTCGAAGTACCAAAGAAAGTCCAGTCTTTTCAATTTTTTATCGAAAAAAAAAGAAACTCAATAGAATATCCATGAAATTTCCATTATTTAGTTGCATCATTGCTACCGTATTAAAAACTTCTTAATGTTATTAAAAATATGGGTATACTAAAAATTGATAATGTCACTAAGAGCTACGGAGATTATAAGGCAGTAAACGAGGTGAGCTTCGATATGCCCGAAGGATCAATCTTCGGAATGTTGGGTCCCAACGGCGCCGGAAAAACTTCCCTTATCAGGATTATCACGACCATTACCAGGGCAGACTCGGGAACGGTTTATTTTAATGGTGAAAAGCTGAATAGCACACATCCTTCCCAGACAGGATATATGCCCGAGGAACGAGGACTCTACAAAAAAATGAAGGTAGGCGATCACCTGATGTATCTGGCTCAGTTGAAAGGACTTTCCAAAAAGGATTCAAAATCCAAGATCGATTATTGGTTTGAAAAATTTGAAATTGGAGATTGGTGGACAAAAAAAGTGGAAGAACTCTCTAAAGGGATGCAGCAAAAAATTCAATTTATCTCCACTATTGTCCATGAGCCTAAACTGCTGATCCTGGACGAACCTTTCTCCGGTCTTGATCCAATCAATACCAATCTTATCAAGGATGAAATTTACGAGCTCAACCGAAAAGGGACAAGTATTATTTTTTCTACGCACCGAATGGAACAGGTAGAAAAAATCTGTGAACATATTGTACTGATCAATAAAGGAAAAAATGTACTGCAAGGTAAAGTAGCAGATATCAAAAATCAGTTTAAAGACAATGTTTTTAAAATAGAGTTTGAGGGGAAATTACCTGCTGAAGTAAATGAAATTGCCGAGGTAGTTTCACAAACAGATAACAGTGTCACCGTAAAAGTAGGTGCAGAAGGTGACTCCAATCGGCTACTGCATAAGCTTTTGCAATGGGAGGTGCCCGTTCGTTCTTTTAATGAAATACTCCCAAGTCTCAACGAGATCTTTATTAGAAAAGTAGGGGATGTGAATCAAGAATAAAAACCGTAGAGACGCCTGCAATTCCTTTTTAAAAATCAACTAATCAATCAAGATGAATAAACTTTGGCTAATCATACAACGAGAATACCTGACGAGAGTTAAAAAGCGATCTTTTATTCTTGCTACTATTCTTACTCCCTTTGCTTTTGTGCTGTTCTTTATCATTGTCGGATTTATATTTTCCTATGAAGGAGACGATAAACTCAATGTGGCGATTGTTGATGAAAACAACATACTGGATAAAAAACCTTCTGATGAAGAGAATTTGTTTTTCACCATGGAGAATAAATCTTTTGAGGATTTGGTGGCCAATATCGAAGCGTCCAAATATGATGTGATTATCAAAGTACCTAATGTAAAAAATCTTAAAACGCAAAAATTTTCGGCCTATTATCAATCCAAAAACCAATTGGGTTTAGATGTACATTCAAAGATAGGGGATAAACTTTCGGAGCGAATCAGGGAATATAAAATGCGGGAAATGAAGCTGGATAAAGAACAGCTGGAAAGTCTCCGATCGAAAGTGAGCCTGGTCAAGGAAAACGATGAAGGACAAAGCACTTTTACCAGTATCATTGGCGCCGGGATTGGGGGAGTAATGGGCTTTATCATGTACATTACTGTCTTTATATATGGTATGATGGTGATGCGCAGTGTGATGGAGGAGAAGACGAGTCGTATCGTCGAAGTGATGATTTCTTCTGTAAAACCTTTTCAATTGATGATGGGCAAAATCATCGGTGTTGGTGCTGTTGGGTTGACGCAGATGATCATCTGGTCGATCCTGATTCCAATCGGATATTTTCTGGTTGCGCTTATTTTTAATTTTGATACCCAACAAATGAACGCAGTAGCAGGGGCGGGAGCGGGAGCGGAAATAGATGTAGAAGAAGTGCAGGGAATGGCCGTACAGATCGCCACCGAAATTGGCAATAAGAACTGGTGGAGTATTTTACCCTTGTTTCTATTCTATTTCCTTGGAGGATATTTTCTGTATGCATCCTTATTTGCAGCGGTTGGTTCTGCTATGGGCGATGATATGGGGGAAGGTCAGGCACTGACTATACCTATTACGATTCCTGTTATTTTAGCTTTATACATTATGATGGTTGTCGTCACGGCTCCGCAGAGTAATCTGGCCATCTGGTCTTCGATTTTTCCGCTTTTCTCTCCAATCGTCATGCCTGCAAGATTAGTCTTCGAGCCTCCGCTTTGGCAGATTGCCGTATCAATGATCGTCCTTGCTGCTACATCAGTTTTCTTTGTGTGGCTGTCTGCAAGAATCTATCGCGTCGGGATTTTGATGTACGGGAAGAAGGTTGGTTTTAAAGAGATTGGGAGGTGGCTGTTTTATAGGGATTAGATACCAGAAGTGAGAGGTGAGAAATTAGGGGTTAGTCGGGTAATATTTGGCGGAGGAGGTTGGTTGGGGAATGATGAATTATTGGGATCAGGAAAAATTATTTTCGAACCAGGTGTTTGACTTTTAGGCGATTTTGAATAGTCTGGAGTCTTCTTTATAAAAAAAAATTAAACAAGGTATAAATCTAAGATATAAAAAAAGTCAACTGGTAACTTAAAGTTGCCAGTTGACCGCTGAGCTTTTAAAATAGCTCTTATCATTAAGAATGAGCCAGTTTATCAAGTACTAATTTCTCTTTTGCCGATTCTCCCGAACCTTTCTCAGTACGTTCATTTTAAACTTACGCTCGGTCGCTTCGATCATCGCTACTTTTCGAATAGGAAGCACCTCCGCAAATTTTTCAAAATACTGCTCTTTGAGTGCTCCTTTCTTTTTGTCAAATTCAAAGCTTCGCTGAATATGCTTCTCTGCTTCTTCATCATCCATTAAAGCTATTTTTTCACCTGTCCCGTATTGTTTTTTTAGCTGTTTTTCTTCTTTTTGATATTGATTAAACAAAGGCCAAAAAGCAGTGGCTTCAGCGTCCGTAAATTGGAGTTCTTTATTATAAAACGCTTTACGCATTTCCTGTACTTTCGGGTTGTTTTCAAAGTTGTCCTGAGCAAATGCCCCGGCGACTACGCCCATGCTTATTATTAAAATTACAACTAGATTTTTCATTATATTAGCAGTTTATGATTTTTAAATATTATTCAAAAGATATTGTTGAAAGAATCCCGAAATTAATTTTCAACATCCTGGAAATTTTTAATTTTTATAATAACCCTTCGAGATCCTCATCACTAATCTCACTCAGCTCATTGAGTAGCTCATTAAGTTGATAATCATCAAGATCTGTTTCAGATGCATCAAAGCCTGTATTCTCATCCTTCAGCAAGAGCGCTAAATCATCGTCATTGAGATCGTCCAGGCTAATACCATATTCCGCTAAAGGATTTACAAGGTTCGCATCGGTAACGGCCAGCCCCTGATCAGTACTAATCGTCCCTTTTTGTAAGAAAATAAATCCTCCAATGAGTACGACAGCCACCACAGCTAACCTAAGTGCATAGCGGGGTTGAAAAAGTAGCGCTACACTATTGATCAAATCATCCAGCCAATTGGATGGAGGATTTGTTACAGGTTGTGTTACTACTTCAGTGTCTTGCTGAGGAGCTACTTTCGCCAATACCAGATCAGGAAGTGATTCAAAATAATTTTTAGGTACTTTGAACGCCGGTTTGATCTTTAGTTCAGCCAGCGGAGACACACTTTCCAGGATCACATAGGGAAGCTCCTCAAAATAACCCTTTGGTACTTTGAATGCCGGTCTGATTTCCAAACCTGCTAAGTAGGGGGAAATACCCTCTAACTCTTTCCTTATTTCTTCTTTCCTTTTCATCAGTTTAATTTATTTTCTCGATTCGCAAGCTCACTCGAAAGGACAGCTTTCGACTCGCAAACTAAATCCTTTGATACACTGTATCAAGCCAGCGCCAATACTCGAAAGGACAAAATTCCTAATTCTCTACTCTACCCTTCCGACAAGCTCTTCAAATAGCTTTCTATTTTTTTTGAAGCATGATGATACGAAGCCTTTAGTGCTCCGACGGAAGTTTCCAAAACCTCAGAAATATCCGCATAACTCATCTCGTCAAAGTATCTCATATTGAAAACCATCCGCTGTTTCTCCGGTAATCTCTCCAACGCTAATTGCAACTGCATCTGAATTTCATCACCATCGAAATATTCATCCGCTTTCAGGCGGTTGCTAAGGTTGGTTTCACCATCGTCAATCGAAGTGGTCTGCTTTTTCTTTTTCTTATTTAGAAAAGTAATCGACTCATTCGTTGCGATTCGGTAAAGCCAGGTGTACAACTGAGATTTTCCTTCAAATCTTTCAATACTCCTATATACTTTTATAAAGGTGTTTTGAATCACATCGTTGGCATCATCGTGCTCATAGACCATCTTACGGATATGCCAGTAAAGACGTTCCTGATACTTCTCCATCAAGGTTCTGAAACCTTTCTCATAGCTTGTCTCGTTTTTCAACAGGGACAATATCTGCTCATCTGTCATATCCATTGATGATTGTAAATCGTTTGATTCGTTGTTAAGACTCACTTTTTTGATTAAAGTTTAATGATGAAGGATTAAATTCTTTAAAGCTAAAACTTTTACTCTTATTTTTTCAGGGATATGGCCACGCTAATATATGCTAATGTGAACGCTCCTAATGTGTACTCATGTGAAATAAAAGAAAAAGGTAAGGAAGATAAGTTCGGAAATCTAAATTGCCATAAAGATAAAAAGTCTGCCCCTAACCAGGCTTGGACGGTGGATTATTGTCTTTGATCGTTGGCAAAACCTGAACATGTAAGGGTAGCTGCTTACGCTTTTTAAAAGAAACCATCATTGACATGAGCAGAAGAAAGCCGACACCGACACCCACCCGTAGCCAGATTTCCTGCTCCGCTTTAATCCGGCTTTCCAGGTAATAAGGACTAGCGGAATTGGGAGAACCTGTACCATAGTTGATTTCCCAATTGTCAATATCACTATTGTTTAGATAAGGCAGTGCGAGGCTCAGTGTATATGCCGAATCAATGGGTGACAGATCATAGGAAACACTATCAATCGAAGCACCGTCAGCAGTAAAAAGACCGAGTGTTTCTTGTCGTTTACTCAATCCAAACTGAAAATCACCCACGATATTAAACACGGGATGAACTTTCATAAATTTTTCTTTGTCCTGGCACAAAACAACATAGTCCTTTGGAGAAATTGTTATATCCGGGATTTTAAAATAATGTTTAGTATCTGTCAGGTACCAATTATTCAGGGAGACAGGCTTTGTTGAATAATTATAAATTTCGATCCAGTCTCCGCTTTTCTTATTATTACAACTAATCTCGTTGATCATTACCGATCCTTCAAGCGGGTGTTTATAAGGTGCAAACAAAGCCTTGACAACGGTTTTCCTACCTCTTTTGAGATATAAGGTTGCTTCCATGGACTGGTCATCTAACTGGATGCCTTTCCATCCGATAAAGCGATATCCAAATTTCGGAATAGCTTTTATTTGTATAGGAATCTTTTCGAAGTACTGTCCTTTAAATAATTCTCCCTCGATTTTTATCTGGTCATTGATCACTATTTGTCCACCGGTGGTGGCCGCAGCTTCGAGACTCACCAGGTCACCGGTATCAAACATTTCCATCAAGTGCATCCTTACATAATCCGGCCGTTCTTTGGCGAAAGTACGCATGATATTGATATGATATTTCCAGTTATCTTCTTTGAGGTTCCATCGTTCAAAATGCCGATCCATCTCCGGAAGGAGCTGCTCATACATTTCATTGATCTTAGCTTCTACATGAGTACTTGCAAAAGAAGCATTCAAATGGTCTGCAAAACGAGTAAGGAATTTTTGCTTAAACGTCGAATTCTCTAACAGCTTTCTAAGCAAAAACGTACTCCAGGGTGGATTAGGCCAGCTTGGTCCATCAGCGGCAGTATGAAAAGCAAGACTATTAGATTTGTAGGCATCTTTTGAGTGCAGGCCGAAACCCCAATCTGTATCATACATTATCCAGCGCCATTTCCCCCCTTCTGTTTGTGGTCGCCAGAATTTAATATTGCCTCCTGCGTCCTTATTGTCAAAGTAAATCTGAGCAATCTTATATTGCATAAAATTATCAACATCCATTTGAGATTGCAGGTAAGCGTAGTTAACAGGATCAGCCATTGAATTTTTTTCAATAAACTGAAGCATCTTTCGATAGTGCCGGGAACTGCCAAGCTTGAGCGTTAATCGATGTTCGATAAGATCAATACTGTCTTTGTCAATATCGTGGTGTCCGGCAATAAAATAGCGGTTGACTTTCTCCCGAATATTATAAATTCCCCAGTATTTCCCATTTAAGTATACATGCGCAGGACGATAGTCTTGTTTTTCAATATCCCAATCCTCCAGTAAACTCGTCATGAGTGCATCCCTGAAGTGTGATTTCCCCCAGTCGCTCCCCGAATTCCTAAGTACCAGAAATTTATATTTATTCAAACCCTCTTTTTCGAAGACCTTGTGTTTGATTCGTTTTTTCCCGTACCGATCCCTGGCAACTATCGTCATTGACTTTTGAGGAAATAACCGGCTCATACCACCGAACAACCGTAGGCCGGTAACACTATTAAATTCATTTTCGCCGTCTACTTCAAAAATCTCTGTATTTACTTTTATTTCCTTACGACTCCAGAAGTTAGCCCCCTCAAGTTTCCAGGTAGAATCTTCTGCATCTGGCCCTCTTACATATAAACCACGATCCGGATCAAACAAAATAGAAGGGGTGACACCAATTGAGACCACAGGAAAATTCGTGTAGGGCTCATTGATAAAATAGGTGTGGCCAATAATTTTACTCAGCGTTTTCCCTTTTCGGGCAACAGCTCTGAGGATAGTGGTTTGATTACAATTTATGGATGTGGTATAAATCGCGGATCTACTATTTGGCGTACTTCCATCAAGGGTATAGTATATAGTGGCATCAGTTGATTTTAATGTTATAGAAACAGGGTCTGTATAAAATCCCCCTTCAATAGAAAATTCAAGTTCCAGCCTCTTTTTCTTCTTTTTCTTAGTGCCATCTTCCAGTGTCTGAGTGGCAGGAATATCAGATGACTTCTGGGCATTGGATATCCAGCTAAGCGAGGTTAGCACACAGATAAGGAGTATGAGAATTTTGTTGTTCAATGGTTTACTTTAAACGTTATATATGTTTTTTTGTAAAATGTTCCAAAAAGTGTATCAAAAATAAAAGGTATTTTACGGCTTTGCAAGCTATATCGGTATATAATATGCTGAAAAAGATATTTGTTGTATTTTTGCAGGCTGAAGATAATATTAAAAGGAGTAAACCTTAGTTTTATATGTTTCGAGCACTAAGTAAACTAATTTTTTGGATTATAGGGTGGAAAGTAACCGGTATTCTGCCAGGAGGTGAGGTCAAAAAATCTGTCCTGATCGAAATTCCTCACACATCCAGTTGGGATTTCCTGATTGGTATTTTGACCCGTAGTATTCTCAACGTAAGTATAAAGTATGTCATGAAGAATAGCATGTTTAAACCTCCTTTTGGTTGGTTTTTCAGGTGGACGGATGGTATGCCGGTTGATCGTTCGAAAAGTAACAACTTCGTTGATGGTGTCATAAACCTCTATAACCAGCGGGATAATCTCCATATAATTCTTTCCCCCGAGGGCACCAGGAAACATGTTGATAATCTCAAAACAGGCTTTTATTATATTGCCCTGGGCGCAAAAATACCGATCCATATGGTTGGGTTTGATTATGAAAATAAGGAAGTTCGCTTTAGGGAACCGT
>JBLHJZ010000039.1:0-14373 GCA_047619515.1 Saprospiraceae bacterium
ATTAACATCTGGGGTAATTTATATCTTGGAATAATAGAATTAGAACTAAACCATGTTCTATTGAAATCTGGTTGTTGATAATAAGCAGGATATCCAGCCACTACGCTTGGCCTAAAAATATCAAATCCAGCAAGGTTAAACATCGCATCCATGACCCCTCTTCTATAAAAATTATTATAATGATTTTCAGCATCCGTCAAAGGATCAGGAATCGCAATATCTAAAACATTTAGAGACATTAATACATTTTCAAGAGGAGATTTTATCAAACTTCCAATGATTTCATCTTCTTCATTTGTATCATCACCATCGTAGAAATGTTCACTTTTTAAAAGTTGTTTCATCACCAGTTCCAGGTTATAATTATTATCTCTGAATGTAACAGCCAGTGGTTCGATAATATCGGTTTCTATCTCCTCCGTGATATTTTTACTGACAAAAAATCGATAGATTTTACTACAGATAAATTTCGCAGTCGCATCCTGGGCAAATACCATATCAATAAAGGCCGAAAGCTCATCAGGCATTTCCTCCGCAGTCTGGGCACCATTGATGGCCATATTTTGAAACGCTTCAGAAAAATTTTTGATAAAAGTATCGTGTTGGTTAAACTGAGTTCTTCCACTAGGAATATTCGTATCCGGATCAATATAATCACCTCTGGTACTCCTTTTAAAACCGGTTAGGACTCTTGCTGCTGTTGCAATATCTTCTTCGGTGTAATTAGTGTAATTACCAGGACCGATTTGTTCCCCTTTCCCTATTGTAAAAAGCTCTAAAAACTCTCTTGCATAATTTTCATTCGGATTACCTGTGTTATTCAAGGTATTATTCAGGTACTCTAACATCTGGTTGTCCATCGTCATTTTCTGCGCAAAGTCCCGATAGTTCCCAATAGCAAAATGTCTTAAGAGTAAAAGGTGATCAAAATTATAGGCAGCATTCAAAATTTCGGAGGTTGTAGTAAAACAAGTATGTAGAAAGAACATCATTTTATGTCCGATCGAAACATCCTGCCGCGCTTCATTAATCCACCAGGATCGAACAATATGTTTAAGATGAAATTCTGCTAAACCCGGAGGTGACCCGGAATTGATCCAGGGTTCTCCTGTTGTATAATCAATGGGTTCATCCATTGTAGGATCGGTGAGCATAAACAAATCATCAACAGCTTCATCAACTGTCTTGATCGCAAAGTTATCAATATTTTGTCTGGTTGGAACGTAAGTAGTTCTACGAAGAAGATGAGCAGCTAAGCGGTGATTGAGTACACCAGATTTTGGGTTTAAAGAAGCCATAGTCTTTGTCTTATTTAAGAATTGGTCAATTATTTTTCAATCAAATGTTAAATTAAAAAATAATATTAAGAATAAAGAATTTCCGCAGTTCCCAAGCTCTTGTCCGCTTTCTAAAAAAATACGCGACGGTAATTATTTATTACTAATTAGGGGTGTTAAGAGAAATATTTTAGACTAAATATATTGCAAAAAATCAGGCTCCCCGATCCCGAAATTTAAAATTTACTACTGTAAATTCTAAACTTCGTGCTCAATGATCCGGCATTAGATCATTAAGCACGAAGTTCATGAGGAAATAACTAATAGATACGAAGTGATCGGTGAGCTTATGCCGTCTGAAAAACCTATACCTAAATATCTCTGAGCACCCCTAATTCCTAACCCCTCATTCCTCCTCTTCCTCGCCCAAAAGAACATGCCGATACCGCTGATAAAAATAGGAAGTAACCAAAAGTAAAATACCAATAGCGACAAAAAGCAAAATCCTACTCTCCGTTGATATATCAATCAAGTCCATGAAAAATACTTTTACCAAAGTAACCGCAAAAAGAAGCATGCCGGCAATCCGCAACAATTTTGATCGTCGCCTAAAACCTACCAGTATCATCACCAGTGAGTAAACGGCCCATAAAATACTAAAGCCTACTTTATGCGTCAGACTTTGGGTATCCACGCCAACTACCATAGTCATAAAGGTGGTGAGCTCGCTTGAAAAAATAACCAGTACAATAAGGTACACCCCCAGTTGAAAGACCATCCTCATTTTTGCAAGAGGATCCAATCCATCCAGCAATGTATATAAACCCCCAATCACAGCTCCCGCAAACAGGTAAGTGATATACCGTATCCATATCCAATAGCTAGTTTCTGTAAACATTGTACTCGAATCAGGATTAAGGAATTCAGTGCGAAGATCATTCAAGGCAAATAGACCACTTGAAAGAAAGACAAAAAGGACAAACACCGTCAGCCCTCCAAGGAAACCGGCAAATGTTTTGTCTTTTAAGTAAAGCTGGTTGAACATCATCAATAGCGCTATAAAAAAGAAAGTATAATTGATCAACCAGACCGTTCTAAAATTAATGATATCCCAATCTCTCGTGTCTTCTATTTCACTATTCAAAAAAGCCTGATCAAATTGATGAAAGATTTCATTGAAAAAAGTAAAGTATACTATTCCGATAAAAAGGATAGGAACAATCATATTCCCGGTCCTGCTCCACTCCCATACTACTTTCCATTTATAGTTTATCCAAAGCATAGTACCCATTGCTGCCAATGCAAGAATAGAGATCAGAAAATACCGATTGAATATCAAGGTGTGATGCGTAGCACTATCATAATAGCCTTCTCCCCAATTTTGCAATAATAAAGTCATGCCGATAAATAAAACCAGAAAAGAAGCACCTTCGTAGATTCTGATCTTAAATCGCCGGCCAATACCAAATAATAATGTTGCTTCACCAAGCCATAGAACGGTACTAATATCTGCCTCAAACTGAACCCCAATAGCTATCGTTAAGAATATCCAAAATAAGCCTGAAATTGCAAAAAAGAGTTTCTTGTCGCCCAGTTTTTTATATATGCCAAAAGCAACACCAAGATGTAAAACCCCATTACCAAGGGTAAATAATCCCTGATAATCGTCAAGCCCACTATTTTCCAATAGCACCATACCCAGTCCGTAAAAGATAAAAGCATTAAGCGTTATAAAAATCACATTCTCAACCGTGAATTTTCTATCTTTTAATAGATTGTGTAAAACCAGCGCCAGGTAAAAAGTAAAAAAGAAGATTAAATTGAACAGCCATGCGATCCGGGTATCCGCCGCTGGAATATCTTCTACCAGTACCCAAAATGCGAAGATCAGCCAAGTCAATACAAAGGCAGTATATAAGGTAATCCGCCAGTTTCTTCGAATACTCACCAATAAAACACCAGTATTAATGATAGCGATATAGGATAAAAAGAGCTTGATAGCCCCCGAGTCATCGCTCAACAGAAAAGGAACGGCATAAGCACCCACCAAACCAAGTAAGGCAATGATCTCCAGGTTATATATCATTGCGGCTATTACCGTAACGATCGTAAAAACGACCATTAAAATAAATGCTGTTGTCCGAGGCATTAAGACCGGATCATAAAATGCATTTCCGCTATAAGTAGAAAAATACAGCACCGCCATCCCACCGCTAAAAAGCACTGCACTATATGTCTTATACCTAGCTTTGAGCCGATAGCCTATCCCAACCAATGCTAGTCCTGCTACAAAACTCAGTATTAATCGTACCAGTGGGGGGAAATAGTCCTTGTCAATTGCATATTTCACAAACATCCCTAAGCCCACAATGAGTATCAGAATACCAATTTTATTGATGAGGTTTCCACCAATAAATTCTTCCAGATTGAAGGGCTTATCTACTTTTTTAGGAATCCCTGCTTGCGCCTCTTTTCTTTTCGCAGGTAAAGGTGGTGGCAGAACTGCTCCAGACTTATTTTCAAAATCAATCTTTATTTCCGGAATTTCTTCCTCCCCTACTTTTATAATGGGTACTTTATCAATGGACAACTCCTTGTAATCAACAATAGACCTGTTAGAAATGTCCATTTCTCTTTTGAGTACATCAAGCTCCTCCCTGAGCCGTACCATCTCCATGCTGGTATTTTGATGCATTTGCTGTAGACGTTCCAGCTTGGCTATTAGGATTTCCAGTTTTTGTTGCAAAAGTATAGGCATTGTCAGATAAGGTTATGCCTTGAAGATAAGAAATTTTAAGTTAGTCCAGTTTTTTTTCGATACGAAAATGAGGCAATTGAGAAAAATTTAAGCCCTTTTCTTCTCGGCATATACCCAAAACAACTGGTTTGGGAAGCCCGCTCTCCGGAATCCTTTATTTTGGGTATATCAGGTTATTCCCTCAATTCTTCACTGCCACTCACGTTTCATCTCTTAGTTGTTTTTCCCAAAAGCCAGAAATGCGTCTTCAACAGTCTTCGTCAGCTTAAACATATTCTTTAGTTTAGTGACTTCTAAAAGGGTAATAACTTGTTGGTTTGCATTAGCTACTGCGAGAAACCCACCGGATGCCTTGGATGCAGTCATCATAGAAATAAGGAAATTTAATCCCACACTATTCATAAAATTCAGATCAGAAAGATCAATAACAAAATCATTGGATCCTCTTGCAATTAACTGCCTGACATCCTGTAAGATAACTTTATTGTCTAACTCATCTACTAGGTTGTTAACTTGTACGACCTGAACTGTTTCTTGTTCGTGTATAGCGTAGGTCATTGGGTGTTCGTTTTTGGTATTTATAATTAGTATTTCGAAATTTGCTTTTTGGAAAGAGACACTTATTAATACGTTGTTCTCTAAACTGTCACTATTCCTTGTTTTCTATCAAAAAACTTACCAAATATATTAAAAATAATTAAAATATATACTAATAAAATAATTTTTTTAGTAAAAGGAAACCTTTTTTTAATTATTGACACTTAATTTTAAAGGAACAAAGTCGTTTTCCACTTTTGGATTTATCCGGAGGGATTGCCTGAATCACTAAAATGAACAAAGCTAATAAATAGTTGAGCGAGGGTTTGATTGGGCACATCCAGGTCGACAATGATTACCTGTCCTAAGGAACAGGACTTAAACATCGAAGAAGGAGAAGTCGAAGGATCAAAGCCGAAAATCGAATTCCGAAACTACCTATTCCTCAACATCAGGTATACAATCTTCGCAATACCCATAAAGATTGAGAGAATGGTGAGTGACTTTAAACTTAAGGAGATCGCCCATCATATTTTTTATTTGCTGGATTCGGGGATCGCAAAATTCCACGACTTTTCCACAGTTACCGCAAATAATATGATCATGCTGCTTGAATCCATACGATTTTTCATACTGAGCGAGGTTCTTACCGAATTGATGCTTGGTCACCAGATCGCAGGTGACCAAAAGATCTAAGGTGTTATAAACGGTAGCCCGGCTCACCCGATAATTCTGGGTTTTCATATGAATATATAATGCCTCTGCATCGAAATGGTCGTCCCGCTTATAAATCTCTTCAAGAATAGCATAGCGTTCTGGTGTTTTCCTGAAACCATTTTTTTCAAGGTGGGCAGAAAAAATATTAATAACTTCTTTTATGATAGAACTTTCTTTTTTTTGAGTTGACATAAGCAACCAATTTGATTTATGGCTACACAAAGATAATCAAAGCACAGCACAATATTTACTCCTCTATTCTTACAACAGTAGAAACCTCAGGAAGGTTTTTTAAACCCTTAATGGCAACATTCAATTGGTTTTTATTTAAAACGAGCAAGCTGATCTTTCCCACAAAATAGCCCTCTTTCCCATCGATGTAGAATGATCTGATATTCAATCCAAGATCGGTTGAAATACCATGAGACAGGCGTTCAATAACCCCCGGACCTTTGTCAATGCCGGTGATCTCAAGGTCTACGACAAAAGAGGTATCCCCCGAAGACACCCATTCTGCTTTCATCACCCGATATCCATAATTCGCCATTAGGTGGACAGCATTAGGGCAGGAAGTTCTATGGATTTTAGCTCCGTATCCGATAGAGAGAAAAGCAAATACGTCATCTCCCATTACGGGTGTACAACAATTAGACAAAGAATATTCGTATTTATCCGCAGGGTCTCCATTGATAAGGAGACGAGGCTTGACCAAATCTTTTTTACCCCTGCCTCCCTGTATGATTTCGGGCATAGAGATATGTTTGGGTTCCTCCGGGATTTCAATAAGCTTATGGTTTTCTACTCTGAAGTAGTTCTTCAGCTCATTGAGTGCGACCCGACCCACCGAAACTTCAAAATATAAATCCGCCCGGCTGTTAAATCCATAAAACTTAACCAGCATATCAATATTGGCTTCTAAGTCTACTTTCAAGCTCTTAAATTTTCGCTGTAGACTTTCTTTACCTATTTCTCCTGCCTTTTTGCGTTCTTCCTTCATTGCTGACCGGATCTTGGAACGGGCTTTCGCCGTGATTACCATTTTGACCCAGTCTTCTGTTGGTTTTTGAGCATTATTGGTAGTGACGCTTACCTGGTCGCCATTCTGAAGTTTATAACCGAAAGGGACTAGTTTTTTATTGACTTTTATAGCGGTACAATGGTATCCGATGTCAGAGTGAATACTAAAAGCAAAATCTAAAGCCGTTGCTCCATGTGGTAATATTTGTAAATCTCCTTTTGGCGTATACACATATACCTCTTCTTTAAAAAGGTTAGATTTAAAATCGCTTAAAAATTCAACACTATCCAAATCCGGATTTTCCAGAATATCCCTGATACCATCAAACCAGGACTCGAATAAATCAGGTTGCCCGTTGATGCCTTTATATTTCCAATGGGCAGCAAAACCTTTCTCTGCGACTTCATCCATCCGTTCACTCCTGATCTGGACTTCGACATATCTTCCTTCCGGACCGATCACTGTGGTGTGCAGCGATTCATAGCCATTGGCCTTGGGTGTGGTGATCCAATCCTTCAGGCGTTCAGCGATTGGCGTGTGAACATCCGTTACGATAGAATATATCTGCCAGCAAATCTGTTTTTCCTTTTTCTTGAGAACATCTACAATGATCCTCACGGCAAAAAGATCATAAATCTCTTCAAAAGGGACGTTTTTTGTTTTTATTTTATTGGCTATCGAATAAATTGACTTAGGCCTACCGGTTGTCCGGTAAGGGTACCCTATTTCGTTGAGTTCTTCATTGAGTGGTTTTAAAAATTCGTTGATATACCGGGTACGTTCCTGTTTGGATTCCTGTAATTTTTGTTCAATTTCTTCATACAGCTCTGGTTCGTTAATCTTCATTGCAAGATCCTGAAACTCTGTTTTGAAGCTATAAAGTCCTAGCCGATGGGCCAGCGGGGCATAAATAAAGGAAGTCTCCGCAGCAATTTTTAATTGTTTATGCCGGGGCATTGACCCCAGAGTACGCATGTTGTGGAGCCGATCTGCCATTTTTATCAAAATAACCCTTACATCTTCAAGCAGGGTTGTCAACACTTTCTTGAAATTTTCGGCCTGCGGGCTCGCTACATTATACAAGCCATCAAGTTTCGTAAGACCGTCTACAAGCTTGGCGACTCTTTCTCCAAATTGTTCTTTGATCTGATCCAGTGTGACCTCTGTATCCTCCACTACATCATGTAGCAAGGCTGCAACAATAGCTGTTGGTCCAAGACCAATCTCTTCTGCACATATTCTGGCCACTTCGATAGGATGGAGGATATAAGGCTCACCAGATTTTCGTCTTTGCTTACTATGTGCGTCCACCGCTATCTCATAAGCCATACGGATGTTGGTTCGATCAGTAGCATCCATTTTGGTTTTGATCGATTTCAGCAGCTTCCGATAAGCATGCATGATGAGTTTTTTCTCCTCTTCCTGATTTAAAACTGTTTCCGGCATATTATGATTATGCTTAACTTTAAAAAGGCGTTTAGCCTAATACCACTAAACGCTTATACTAAACAATTTAAGGGTAAATTATGATTATATATAGTTTCTATTTCAATCATCATGAAATTATAACATTAAAGTTAGAAAATCCATACCGGTATAGCTATTATTGTTTACACTTAGAAAAATAATTCTTTATTCGAACAGGCGTTTTTTCCAAAAAAGGTTATATATTTGCAGCGCTTTTGGAGTAAGGAGGCTTTAGTTCAATGGAACTTGTCTAAAAAGTACTTTGTTTTTGTATCTTTGCGCTGTCAAAAAAAATAAAACCGACATTCCGAAAGAGGATTTTATTTTTTAAACAATACTTAAAGCTATTCCGAAAAATATAAGGAATATTTTAAAAGCGGGTGTGGTGAAATTGGTAGACACGCTAGACTTAGGATCTAGTGCCGCAAGGCTTGGGGGTTCGAGTCCCTTCACCCGCACAATTGAACAAAGATACTCGGTCAAAGGGACGAGAAGTTGAGGACAAAAGTCCGAAATCCCGATTTAGAAATTCCTTACGCGCGAAGCAAGTACTTAGAATTTCTAAATCGGAGAGTTCCTTCACCCGCACAGTTGAAAAAAATGAAAATAACTAGTGGTGGCTCATTTTTTCATGCTCTTCATTATTCATTTTTTATCCTTCCCAGAGCTTTTCCTAGAGAAGAAAACTACAATTTTATAATTTCTAAATTAAAATTTCAATATGTCAAAGGTTGTCAGAGTAGATAAAGAAAACCTGAGTGCGGAACTGACGATGACGATTACTAAGGACGATTATGTGCCTAAACTTGATTCGGAACTAAAAGGATACCGTAAGAAAGCTCACATGAAGGGCTTTAGAAAAGGAAAAATCCCAATGGGTGTGATTCGTAAAATGTACGGACAATCCTTGCTCGCAGAGGTCATAAACGACACGCTGCAAAAATCTCTTACCAAATACCTTACTGATGAAAATATCGAAATATTAGGCCAGCCAATTCCTTCTGATGATCAGGTAGAGCTGAATTTTGATATTGCAGAACTTCAGGATTTTGAATTCAAATTTGATATCGGCCTAGCACCAGAGTTTGAGGTGCAGGGATTGAGTAAAGATACTTCATTTGATCGTTATGCGATAGAGGTATCTTCAAGTATGTTGGATAAAGAAATCGAACAGGCGAAAACGAAATTTGGCGAAAGAGAGTCCGTCGATACCATTATAGAAGACAATGATGTAGTGACTTTCGATGCAGAAGAGCTGGAGGGTGATAAAGTGAAAGAAAATGGCTGGGCTTCTTCTTTTAGTGTTCTTGTAAATAAAATTGGGGATGAGGCCGTAAAAGAGGAAATTCTAAAGAAGAAAAAAGGCGATAAAATCAAGTTTAATGTATACTCCCTCGAAGCAGATGCTAAGCCGGAGACTGTAAAGAAATATATGTTAAACATTACGGAGAAAGATGAGGAGGTGCAGATAGGCGAAGAGTTTGAAGGAACGATCAAGGAAGTACAGCGTATTATGCCTGCGGAAGTAAACGAAGCGTTTTTTGATAAAGCTTTTGGTGAAGGAAAGGTGAAGTCAATTGAAGAAGCACGATCAAAATTTGAAGAAGAAATCACAAAATATTACGATAAACAGGCAGAAAGCTTATTATTCAGGGATATACAAGATTCTTTGTTAGCACTGAATAACGTGGAAGTTCCGAATGATTTTCTCAAAAGATGGCTCAAAACAGCTAATGAGCAGGCTACTGAGGAGGTAATCGAAAACGAATACGAAAATTTTGCTAAAAACCTCCAATGGTCTCTGATCAAAGGAAAGATTGTCCAAAAATTTGATCTAAGTGTAGCGGAAGAGGAAATATTTGAAAGTTTTAAAGAGCGAATTCGTGGGTATTTTCAGGGGTATGGCGATGAACTAATCATCTTAAATACGGCTAACCGTATGATGGAAGATAAAAAGCAAGTGGATCAACTGTACCAGGAATTAATGAGCGATAAGTTGTTTGTAGCCGTCAGAGAAGTCGTAGCGGTCAATGATAAAAAAATTAGTACGGAAGATTTTGACGCAGTGATCAAAAAAGCGCACGATGAAGTGAAAGCTACCCAGAACATTGCGCAAATTGAAGCACCTGAAGAAGAAGTGACAGAAGACGTGGGTTAGTTAGTCGATAAATCCCTACTATCTATCGATCGTTTTAATTTTTTTTAAAACTTTCATGTTGAAATTTGTTATCCTTTCATGTTTTTCCCGTATACGTTGAAAGAAAAGGAAGCTTTGCTTTTTGACCACATTTGATTGACCTACTATTAATCTCTCTTATGTCTTCTTGAAGCGTCGCCCAATTCTATTCTGACAACTCTATTTCTTAATTTTAAACCGATAAGATATGTTTGATAAAAATGAATTCATGAAGTATGCTACCAAACATCATGGTATGAGTAGTATGCATCTTGATAGATATGTTGAAAAAACAACACCTACCACTGTTCCAAATATACAAGGCTTTACCCCACAGGTAATCGAAGAACGACAAATGAATGTCGTAGGGATGGATGTGTTTTCCAGATTAATGATGGATCGAATCATTTTTATGGGTGTTCCTGTAAATGACTATGTAGCCAATGTAATCCAGGCCCAGCTATTATTCCTCGAATCCGTAGATCCTAAGCGGGATATACAGATGTTTATCAATAGCCCTGGTGGTTCTGTGATAGCTGGTATGGGAATCTATGACACTATGCAATATGTATCTCCGGATATTGGAACAATCTGCACGGGTATGGCAGCATCAATGGGAGCTGTATTACTGGCAGCCGGAACAAAAGGAAAACGTACTTGTCTATTTCACAGTCGGGTGATGATTCACCAGCCTTTAGGTGGAATGCAGGGACAGGTTTCTGATATGGAAATTTCTTACAAACTTATCAAGGATATGCAAAAGGAACTTTATGATATTCTTGCTCATCATACTGGCCAGTCCTATGAAAATATTGAAAAGGATTGTGATAGAGATAATTGGATGATTGCCTCAGAAGCTAAGAAATATGGATTGATTGATGAAGTTTTAGACCGAAAAAGCCCTAAAAAGGAAGCATCTTAAGCCTTTTTTGGGATGATGATAATAAAAGAGATTCCATCAGGCTTAACGACCTGATGGAATTTTCTTTTAGGGATAACTTAACCCTTAAATATTGTTAGATAGATTCCTGATTTTATGAAATTACCCTTACTTTTGATAAAGTATTTGATAGTATTATTCAGTTTTTTTATAAGACAAGTCTCCTGAAATACCTTGTAACATAACTCAATGTATTTGTTTTGGTCTCTTTAGAAATAATTTTTTGGTAACTTTGCAGACTAACTTAAAATGGAAATGAAAAGAAGTAAAAATAGCTATAGATGTTCCTTCTGTGGCAGAGATAAGACAGAAGCGTTGATCTTGATTGCCGGAATTGATGGCCATATCTGCGAAGTTTGTGTAGAACAAGCAGAAGAGATTATTCAAGAGGAACTGTATTCAGGTAAAAAAGAGAAAGCCGCTGATGATTTTCTGTTACCGCAAACAGTCACACCGATGGAGATAAAAGCACACCTCGACCATTATGTCATTGGTCAGGATGAAGCTAAAAAATTCCTTTCAGTTGCTGTCTACAACCACTATAAAAGGCTAAGACAGCCTCCTAGTGATGAGGTGGAAATAGAAAAATCCAATATTTTATTCGTTGGCAGAACAGGAACCGGAAAGACATTATTGGCGAAGACTATTGCAAAATTTCTAAATGTACCTTTTTCGATTGTTGATGCGACTGTATTTACAGAGGCAGGCTATGTTGGTGAAGATGTAGAGAGTATCCTCAGCAGGCTGCTTCAGGTTTGTGATTATAATGTAGAAGCGGCTCAAAAAGGAATTGTATATATTGATGAGATTGATAAAATTGCCAGAAAAAGCGACAACCCTTCTATCACCCGGGATGTGTCCGGAGAAGGTGTCCAACAGGCAATGTTGAAAATGCTGGAAGGCACGGATGTAAATGTACCGCCTCAGGGAGGAAGAAAACATCCCGAGCAAAAAATGGTAAAAGTAAATACCCAAAATATCCTTTTCATTTGTGGTGGTGCTTTTGATGGTATTGAAAAAAATATTGCGCGCCGTGTAAATACGCAGGTAATTGGTTTCAATGCAGGAGAGAAGGAAAGAATAGACCGGGACAATTTATTACAATACATTTCTCCACAAGATCTAAAAAGTTACGGGCTAATCCCTGAATTGATTGGCCGTTTGCCAGTCTTAACTTATCTAGAGTCCCTAAACCTTGAAACCCTGAAAAGGATTCTTACTGAGCCTCGAAATTCTCTGATCAAACAGTACGAAAGATTATTTGAATTAGAAGGAATCAAGCTGACTATAACCGATAGTGCCAAAGAGTTTATCGCTCAAAAAGCCCTTGAATTTAAGCTTGGAGCCCGGGGATTGCGGTCTATCTGTGAGGTAATCATGACGGATGCAATGTATGAATTGCCTTCTCAAAAAGATGTAAAAGCATTTGAGGTGACCGGTTCTTATGCTAAAGAAAAAATGAGCCGTTCTAAATTGAGTAAATTGAAAGTTGCTTAGCCCGCTTAAAAAATTACTTATTATAGGAGATAAAACAAAGATTGAAGATAAAATTAAAAGCCGTGTGGGTCTCTCCACACGGCTTTTTCAATATAGTATACTTCAAAATATAGGATCTATTGTGACCCTTACATGGGATTATAAATTTATCATTTGGTGATAATTAGAATTATACAGGCTATAACCGTATACTGTTAATTATATAAGAAGAAATTATTATGCCAAATTTTGCTCAAACAGTTTTGCTACACCGCTAGACATTTGTGGGTAAACAGCTCCTCCTTTAGGAGGCTGGGAGGTGGGCTTAGGAAAAAAGTGAAGCTGTGTGCAGTTTTGCTATCTGTAATCCAACAAAAAATGCCAGATGAACTTAGTCACCTGGCATTTTTATAAATCTTAACCTGAGAATATTTTTAATTGCTAAAAAGCATATTATAAGATTCCTTCAAATGCTTTCGGGCAAAGAAAATCCTACTCTTGACCGTACCCATAGGAAGGTCTAGTTGTTCTGCAATTTCATCGTAGGAATAACCTGTAAAATACAGCAGAAATGGCGTTTTGAATCGGACATCAATATCGCCGATCAACCGCTCGATCTCCTTCACATTCATATCAGCCTCCGTAGAATTATCTGAAGATTTTGTACCAAAGAAATATCCACCTACTCCTTTTGCAAGGATACTCTGAAAACGCTTTTGCTTTCTGTAATTATTAATGAAGGTATTACGCATGATCGTTTTGAGCCATGCCGTAAAATTGGTGCCGCTACTGAATTTATCTTTATTTTTGAAAGCCAGAAATACGGTGTCCTGATAAAGATCTTCAGCATCCGTATTGTTTTTCGTCAGGCTCATCGCAAACGAGAGTAACTGCTTGGTACTCGATTGAAGGTTTTGCGAAAAGTCCAGCGATATATGATTTGTTGGATTCATAATAGATTGATTTATAGTAAAGAAAAATTATTTTCAAACCCGTCGTCTCTCTTTTTCTTTTGAGTAGCTTATCAACTTTTTGTTGACTGCCTTACTATTAGCTGCTGTACAAATTTACTCCTTATTTTAAAATAACATAAACCAAATATTTAAACCAGTCTAAAAAATAGATGAATTGTCATTTTTAGGGGATGAACTGTGGTACCTTTTAGAGCATGAGTAACCGCTAGCATAATTACCTGAAAATGAACATTTTATAATAAAAACATGGGCCATTACCTAAATTTAGTATGTTATATGGCAAATAACATCTTTGGCAAAGATATATTTCATAATTTATTAAAATAACAAATTAATATTCTATATTGCAAATCGCATGTGTATACATGTATTTCGAAAATCAAATTTCTTAACCAACTTAATCTTTTACTTATGAATTCGATAATTGGCTTAGGCAAGTACTTTTTTGCAATCCCTATTGGGATCTTTGGAATTCTCCATTTTATGGCTGCAGACGATATGGCTGCGATGGCGCCTGGAGGGAAATATATGGTGTATTTTACCGGATTAGCTCTTCTAGCTGCTGCGGTCAGTATGGTGATTGGAAAAATGGATAAACTAGCTTCCGTTTTATTAGCGGTAATATTGTTGTTATTCATTATCCCACATGCTCAAAATATGGCTAGCGATCCAGGAGAGCTAGGAAACATACTTAAAAATCTTGCATTGGCAGGTGGGGCATTACTATATGCTGGCTCTTACGCCAAGGATAATGCCGTCATCGGATAAATTGGTAAATACGAGTGTCAAAGGTCAGGAAAGTTTTGACCTTTGACTCTTTTCATTCTCCCTCAACTTCGTTGGGGAGGACAGGCTTTTATTCTTTTGAATTCCTTCATTTCTTTCACTCTTTTCATTCTTTTCATTCCTATCTTCGCCCCATGCGATATTTCCTAAAACTATCCTACCGGGGCAGCAAATACCATGGCTGGCAAATACAGCCGGAATCTCCCAGTATACAACAAAAAATCGTAGACGGGCTATCAATTATTCT
>JBLHJZ010000040.1:0-14297 GCA_047619515.1 Saprospiraceae bacterium
GCTCATCGTAAACGACAAGCCTTTTTATTTTTGTTCATTACAAAATTCAGCTCACCCTTTACGCCGTAGCGCATTATAATGATGCTGATGTAATTGGATTAAAATCATATTGCAGTGGTCATCTATAATTAACTGGTGGTAAAAGTACACCAATTATTGCTAGCAATTCTATTTTTTGATGAAAAAAAATGCCCTCTTGATGAAAAAAAAATCAATCTGGTGTTAATTCTTAATACTTAATTAACTGATTTTCAATAATATATAGCCAATTTAAGGAAACTCAGTGTTTGTTAATTTAAGGTAAAAAAAGTTACTCCCCTTTGAATCCACTGGTCACCTGTCCGATGAAATTTTTAGGATACGCTTCTATTCCGGGGAAGCCCAGCCGAATATTCCTACCATCATGAGGGATTTCTGCAGTACCAAAGAGGTAATCCCAGATGGCCAGGGTAAGGCCGTAATTAATCCCGTATTTTCTATTTTTGGGTAGCTCATAAGCGTGGTGCCAGATATGCATTTCCGGGCTATTGAAAAGGTATTTCATAATGGGGCCGAGTGCGATACTTCCGATTAGTGTACTTATGGCAACTATTATATAGCTCATCATTCCACCTACATTAGCAAATAAGTTTACTTCTCCCAGCCCAAATCCAATTACGATTCCCAGTAAAAACCCAAGTACGCCTCCTTTTATCCAGCCTTTGACCGTGATATTGGAATGATTGAAATGTCCTACGGCCAGGGTAAAGATGTGTATTACAAAAAACTGATCTAAACGTAAGCCGATCAAAAAGGCAAGAGGTAAATACTCTATCGTCCGGTAAACGATCGTTTCCATCCAATGATATCGGAGGTGGGCTGCAAATCCCATTTGCTCGACAGAATGGTGGACTTTATGAAATTCCCAGAGGAAGGACACTCTATGCAATAAACGATGCGTCCACCATTGTATAAAATCCCGGAGCACAAAGCCAATCAATAAAACCGCCCAAACAGGTAGGCTCCAAAGTGGGTTCATCTCCGACATATTGACACCCAGGGCCAGCATTCCGTCTTTGATTAAGGTGACTACCACATCAGAAAAGGCATTATATATAATCAGTGAAAATAAAAAGAAATTGAAAAACATATAAAAAAAATCCAACCAGAAATCTTTCCGAAACCGGGGCTGTTCCTTTCTCCAGGGGTTGGACACTTCCAAAGCAAAGAAAAACAGAGAGACGAGTATCAACCAATAAAAATAGCTATTCCAGCCCGGATGAGTGACGTCATTCCACAGATAAGCGGCAAAGCCTTTATAACCGTTAAAGAAAGTTTCCAGGTATTTCATTGGGTTGATAGTTTGTATTTTATGCTAAGTATTTTTAGCGCGCGTGACATGTTTGCGGCTTTTAGCTTTTAGCCGTTGGCTATTGGCTTTCCTCTATCGCGTCCTAAAACGCGCATGAGGGAAGCCAATTGTAAATAGCTTGAATTAAGTTTCCTGCAATAGGTCACGCACTCGTAATTTTATTTCAAAAATAGGAGCATGTTTTCAGTTTATCAAATAATAAACAGAAATTTTGTAAAACTGTTTGTTCTTGCTTCGTTTGTGATATAATTTTAGAAAACTAGTTAGAAACTTGTTTTTATTACTCCCTTTCAAGTTACGCAGATTATATCTTCGGGCTAAACTTGAAAGCGTATGACATTTTTTATCCTTAAGATATTGAATTTGAATTTTTTAAAAGTACTTTTACCTGCACATTATCCAAGAGCATACCACTGAGCTATTACTAAATCCTTGGACAAATTTGAGATTATAGCGCAACATAAGTAGTTTTTTAAGGTAAATATCTTAAAGTATATAAAAATATCTATTAAAAATTCCCTGACACAATAATAACCGATGGCAAAAAGAACTAACCAAAACCCAAATACTAAAAAACCCGATCCTTCGGATAATAGAACCGTTATAAAACTAACCAATCAGAAAAAGGAGGCAAAACCAGCAACTCCAAGAAGATCTGCTCCTGTCAAAAAAGATTCCAGAACGGAAACGGAAAATCAAAATAAATCCAGACCCATTAAAAGACCTCCTCATAAAGTAATCCTAAAAAGTAATCCACAGGCTGAACCTGTAAAAAAGGTAATCACTAAAGCTCCCGAACAACATCCATCCAGCCCGGCACATGCAACCAATAAACCGGCTCCCTCTGTACCTGTTCAAAAATCAATTTCTTCTTCTGTTTCACAGACTGCGGAAGGTGTCAAGATTTCTCAATCCGTTGCGATCCTTATTGATGGTAATAATATCGAAATGAGTCTTACTAAACTCACTAATAACAAAAGTGCAGTGCTCAACTTCGATAAAGTGATCCCTAAGCTTTTAAATGGCCGGGGATTGAATAGGTTGATTTATTTTAGAGAAGGACGCAGTATTTCACAAAAATTAGCGGATCGACTGCACACGCACTATTTTGGTTCAGTAGTACCATGTCATAAATCTGCAGATATTCCATTGTCTATTCAGGCTACTCAATTGGCAGAAAAAGTGGATACCATTATAATCCTTTCCGGTGATTCGGATTATGTAGAACTGGTTCGCCATGTAAAATCCAAAGGGGTCCGGGTGGAAATCGCTGCGATTGAAATCACAACCGCTGCTATATTAAAGGAAGAAGCGGATTATTATAGCCCGATTACGGAGGAGGATGCTTTTATTGTGAAGTAGGGGTTTGGTATTGTGAAGTAGGGGTTTGGGAGTCTAATTTCTAGCGCAGATTCAGTTCTAAAACTATCTCGCACTTTTATCTATTTCAATGGGCTCTTTGCGACAGCAAGTTACAAACTTGCCTTATTTGCTACTTCCAAGTTACCCCTTTGATTCACTTCGTTCACTCAGGGTAAACTTGAAAGAGTATGCTGGTTTTTGTATTAATCACTGCTTAGATTACCTAATTAAAGAGACCACCCCTTTCACTATATTTTTATAAAGAATCCCATCCAGCTTATAGGAATATTCCGCCACGTAAACATAGACCCCCTGTATCGGTTTTTTCTTATTATAAAAACCATCCCAGCCATCCTCTGCATTAGTAGAAACAAAGAGTTGTTCTCCCCAGCGATTAAAAACAGAAAGCTGATAAGACTCCAGGCGGCAAAAGGAAACCGGTCTGAATATATCATTGATCCCATCGCCGTTGGGTGAAAATACATTAGGGAATTCAAGGCAGGGGTCGTGGACAATTTCACATAAACCGACGTGGATAGTATCGGATTCCAGACAACCATTCAGATCAACGATTACCCAGTAAGTGCCTGTATCTCCTAAGATTAATTTACGCTCCGAAGAGCCATCACTCCATAGATAATCTGCTCCCGGATAAAAGGCATTTAGTGTCAGGGATTCGTTTTCACATTTAAAAGTGTCTTTCCCCATATCGACCTGCGGATTATTAAAAGAAAGATCCACCGTATCCGAGCTGATACAGCCACTAATCTCTACATCCACCCAGTAACGCCCACTTTGCTGTACCAGGAGGGTGGAATCCGTCGACCCGTTTTGCCAAAAGTAACTATTCGCATTTTCCACGGAGACCACCAATAAGAAGGGTTCGTTTTCGCTAAAACAAAATGAAGTATCCGGTCCAAGATCCGTGATTTCGTTGTCGATATAATTCACGAAAAGTGAATCTTCCAGCATACAATCCCCGATCATTACGTCCACCTGAGACCAGCCTTCAGTAGTCACCAAAAAGGTAGAATCCGTCGACCCATCCTGCCATTTAAAAGTATTACCTGCTTCCATATTCGCATTGAGGAGCAAGACTTCATTTGAACAAAGGGTCGTATCATTTCCAAGGTCCAGTTCGAATTCGCGGGGTTTTATCTTCAATACCCAATAGTCCCAATCCCCATTATTTTCTTCCACATCTATATCTGAGGATTCGGAATATCCGGCGATAATATAGCCTTCATCCTCCGTTTGAAGTACTGAATAAGGAACATCCCTGGCACTGCCACCAAAATTATTTTCCCACTCAAGGTTTCCCGATGCAGAGAGTTTGATTAACCAAAAATCAGTACTTCCATTATTGACCGTAACGTTACCGGTTCCATTGGCGGTATTTGATCTTCCAGTAACGATCAAGCCTGCATCAAGCGTAATATCCAGTGCCCAGGCCCATTCCGATCCTTGTCCGCCAAAGTTTCTATCCCAAAGCAGATTACCGGCCTCATCAATTTTGATCACCCAGAAATCCGAGCTTCCGAAATTTGAAGACACATCCCCGTTAGTGGAATAAGACGATCCGCTGATCACATAACTTCCATCAACGGCTCGTTGAATAAAGTAAGCGCGATCTTCACTGGAACCCCCAAAATTTTGACTCCATTGCAAGACACCATTACCATCCACTTTTACTACCCAGTAATCATAAAAGCCATTATTTTCCAACACATCAATATCATCAGAAATGGTGGATCCGACCATTATATAACCCCCGTCCGTGGTCTGCTCCAGTTCATAAGCCCATTCCGGACCGGAGCCTCCGTAATTTTTCTCCCATTCGAGGTTACCGGCAGCATCTAATTTCATAAGCAGGTAATCGAAATTCCCGTGGTTAGCTGAAATATCTCCATCCTGAGAGGCAGAAAACCCGGCAACTATAAAGCCACCATCCGGGGTTTGTTGGATAGATTCTGCACGATCAACTTCGGTTCCTCCATAGGTTTTTTCCCATTGCAGATTGCCATTGGCATCTAGTTTTATAATCCAAAAATCTTCTTCTCCGTTATTATCACTCACGTCACCATCGCTGGAAAAAGTAGCCCCGGCGACCACATAGCCGCCATCCGTGGTTTGTTGAATAGAGGTCGCTTCATCATTTAAAGTTCCCCCGTAATTGCGCTCCCATAGCAAACTGCCATCTGCATCGATCTTTATGATCCAAAAATCCCAGTCGCCATTATTAGCACTCACATCCACATCATTGGATTGGGAATAGCCTGTCATAGCATAAGCGCCATCATCGGTAGCAATGATAGTATTGCCCCAATCTCTTCCTGTCCCTCCATAATTCTCTTCCCATTCGACCTCAAAGCAACCGTTTTGAGCGAAAACAACAATTATTGGGAGTAGCAGTAAAAAAATTGTGAGTTGATATTTATTCAATGGAACTTGGTTTTTAATGTAGCCAGCAAATTTATTTGCTAGGCTGGCAAAACTAAATAAGAGGAATTCATTAACAAAGCAAATCATTTCTCTAATTCATCGAGACTTGATTTGCCCGTTACCATAAGCCGCAAAAATACGTAAAGTAGGTCAAAAAAAAAGCTACTCTATTGAAATATGGAAAGGGTTTGACAAAAAAGAGGAGGTAATGGATTATACAGGCAATTTAAGAATTGCTCTTTATCAATAAAATTCAGCAGGTAAAGAAAATTTACCAGCTGAATATGGTCGCTTTTTTTAGCCTGCTACGTTACCTTCCTATACGTCAACACCGCCAGCGCATTAAAAACTACCGCCAATATCGCAGTGACCTGAAAGTTATACGCTACATCTGCAAAGCCACTTCCTTTCAATAAGACCGATCGCATGACATGGACAAAATGAGCTATTGGATTTGGAATCGTTAAATACTGTGCCCATTTTGGCATACTTTCTATCGGGGTAAATAAGCCACACATTAAGACGAAAATAATCACAAAGAAAAAGGCAATAAACATGGCCTGCTGTTGGGTATCTGCCAGATTCGACATCAATAAACCGAGCCCCAATACGGCAATCAGGTTAAGGATGCAATAGGCAAATACAACAAGTAGACTTCCACGAATAGGGATATCAAAAATGAGCTTTCCGGCGGTTAGCCCGGCACTCAACAAAAAGATACCTATGATCAGAAAAGGAATCATTTTACCAATAATAAATTGCCACTTTCTGATCGGAGTGACATTGATTTGTTCTATGGTACCAATTTCTCGCTCGCGGACAATATTCATAGCGGTCAAAAGCAGCACCAAAATCGTGACCAGTTCTCCTAAAATACCTGGCACCATAAAGTCCTTATAATTCAAATCCTGATTGTACCAGTTAGAAAATTCAATTTGAATTCGCGGGGACGAACTCCCTTTTTGCGCCATCAATTGTGGGGCAGCATCCAGTCGGATTTCCTGGTTAAACGATTGAATAATTGAGCTAAGGTAAGCCGTCCCTACGGTGGCCTGCTGACCGTTAATAGCATTGACTAAAAGCTGGATTTTACCGGTTTTATATTTGAGGAAATCTTTTTCGAAATGAGGGGGGATCGTCAAAATAATATCAATAGAATCACTTTGTATCATCCTGTCTGCAATCTTAATGGAAGTCGGTGCATCCACTACAATAAACCGATCTGAAGTTTGAATTTTATTAATCAAATGTCGGGCAGAGGCAGATTGATCCTGGTTTACAATAGCCAGCCGTACGTTTCTGACTTCATTATTCGCAGCATAGGATAATACAATCAATTGTACGATCGGTACGATCAGGATTAGGGGCAAAATGGCTTTATTCCTAAATATTTGAATGAACTCCTTTTGTACGATGAAAAATAAACGGCGCATGATATTTAATTTATTTTAATTATTATCCTAAATTAAGCAAAGACAAACCTACTAGGTTTCTGTATTTTATATGGGCGTAAAAGTTTAATTACCAGTGCTTTAATTCAAATAAACCTAGTAGGTTTTGTTACGAGTAACATAGTACAATTTCTTACTTATAAACCACTTTAAAATTCTTCCAGGCCACCAAAAACAAGACACACATCATAATAACCAAAATCATCGTGGGGTGCATGATGGCTTCCCAACCGGCACCTTTCAACATAATCGCCTGCTGGATTTTTATAAAATAATTAGCCGGGATAAACGTCGAAACGTACTGTAGAAAAACAGGCATACTCGGTATCGGAAACATAAAGCCGGATAACAAAATCGTTGGCATCATCAAGGTAAACAAGGAGCCCATCATAGCAGCCTGCTGGGTATCAGCTTTGGTGGAAATCAAAATACCCAAAGCCAAAGCCACCAGTAAATAGAGCAAACACAAGCCAAGTAATAAAGGTAAACTCCCCAATATGGGTACTTCAAAAATATAATAGCCCATCGCAAAAACGATCATCGCATCAATAAAAGATAATAGCATGTAGGGCGCGACTTTCCCTAGTATGATGAGCATAGGTGGCAAAGGGGATACTAAAAGTAAATCCATGGTTCCCAATTCTTTTTCCCGGGCGATGGTCAGGGAAGTCATCATCGCAGAAATCAGCATTAATATTAAGGCCACCACTCCCGGAATAAAAGTATAGGCACCTATCAGTTTGGGATTGTACAGCATCCTGGTTTCAATATCGATCTGATAAGGAATACCTGGTGTTTGCGCTTTTTCATTTTGAAAAGCCATTATCATACGAGTGGCATAGTTCGTCAGGGTGGCTGCATAATTAGGCTCCGAAGCATCAGCAAGCAATTGAACATGCGCCAGTTTATCTTTATAAAATTTACTTTCAAAATCGGGAGGTATCACAATCCCCATTTTTACTTCCCCGGCTTTAAAAGCACTTTCCAGGGCAGCTACATTTTGGGGTAATTCGACTAGTTGAAAATGTCCCGAAGCAATTAAATGTGCCATTAAATCTGTGCTAAGGTCATCCTTCGCTTCATCAATTATTGCGATGGAAGCATTCTTAAATTCATTGGTAACAGTATAGCCAAAAATCAAGACCAGGGCAACGGGCATACCAAACAAGATCACCAGCGTCCGGGTGTCCCGCAAGATGTGGAAGGTTTCTTTTTTAACGAAGGCGAGGAATATTTTTATCATAGCAGTTAGGATTTATTCAGGATTTTGGATTTAGAATTTTGGATTACAAGCGCTCGGTGAGCTTTGTGCTTCTTTGTGACCTCTGTGTCCAAAAAAAATCAGGAAGCCTTACTCCGAACAAGCCTAAGAAACACCTCATCCATCGAATTAGCAGAAAATTGTTCTTTTAACTCCCTCGGTGTCCCCAAGGCATCGATCCTACCATCAACCATAATGGAAATCCGATCGCAATATTCTGCTTCATCCATATAGTGGGTAGTTACGAAAATAGTCACTCCCCTATCGGCAGCTTCATAGATCATTTCCCAAAATCGTCTTCGGGTAGCCGGATCAACACCTCCCGTCGGTTCGTCCATAAAAATGATCTTCGGATTGTGTACATTGGCGACCGCAAAAGCCAGCCGTTGTTTCCAGCCCAGTGGTAGGCTGCCAACGACCTTTTTAGCGTGCTCTTGTAATGCAAGGCGTTCGACGATCTCTTCGATCTTTTGCTTGATTTGTTTTCTGGAGAGACCGTAAATTCCACCATAAAAATTGATATTTTCCCGAACAGTCAAATCTTCATACAAACTAAATTTCTGGCTCATATAGCCAATATTTTCTTTGATCTGTTCCCTTTGCTTATACACATCAAAACCTGCGATCACTGCTTCTCCGGCAGTCGGTAAACTCAGGCCAATGAGCATTTTAATAGCGGTGGTTTTACCAGCGCCATTAGCGCCCAAAAAACCAAATATTTCTCCCTTATTTACCTCAAAAGTAATTGCATCGACGGCGGTGAATTTGCCAAAGCGTTTGGTTAGGTTGGTGGCTGTTATTGCTTTTTTATTTTCCATATTTTATTACATTAAATCCAAAAAGACATCCTCGATTGTTGCGGTGGTTTCTTTGAATTCGATATCGGCATGTCCATTGGCTTTTATAAAATCTGTGATATTCTCTTTTGGAAAACCTGCTTCCGTGGTCAGGTGAAGATACTCGCCAAAAGGCTCTACCCGCGCCGAAAACGGTTGTGCTCGGAGCTCTTGCAATAAGCGATAAAAATCATTGGCTCGCACTGCGTATAATGGTTTTTGATAGCCGTTGATAATGTTTTGAGGGGTATCTATTTTTAAAATATTTCCTGTTTGGATCAGGGCAATCCGCTCACAAAGTGATGCTTCGTCCATATAAGGCGTACTGACCAAAATGGTGATTCCGTGCGTTTTAAGTCTTTGGAGCATTTCCCAGAATTCTGCGCGACTGACCGAATCTACCCCTGTAGTTGGTTCATCCAAAAACAGTACTTTTGGCTCGTGAATGAGGGCGCAACAAAGGGCTAATTTTTGTTTCATCCCACCGGATAATTTACCTGCTCTTCTTTTCCGGAAAGGTTCGATCTGCACGTAGATATCTTTGATCAGGTGATAATTTTCTTTTACCGTTGTTCCGAAAATGGTGGCAAAGAAATTCAGGTTTTCTTCTACGGTAAGATCCTGGTACAGTGAAAATCTGCCAGGCATGTAGCCGATTATTTTTCGGATTTTTTTATACTCTTTTACGGTGTCCAGGTCTTCGACTTTTGCCTGACCCTTGTCGGGTATCAGGAGTGTGGTCAGTATTTTAAACAGCGTGGACTTACCTGCTCCGTCGGGTCCGATCAAGCCAAAGAGTTCCCCCTTTTCAACATTGAAATTGATATCGGAAACTGCCGATGTCGAGTCGAAAGATTTACTGATATTTTCTATTATTATTGCGGACATTTTATTTATTGAAGATGCTGGATTTAGGATTTAGGATTACGCTGCTTTATTTGTTCGTTTGGGCATTTTCTATTATCGCTTTTTTAAAATTTACTTCGGCGGGCATTCCGATTTTTAGAAGGCCATTGGGGTTTGCGACTTTGGCTTTGACGGCATAGACCAGATTTACCCGGTCTTCTTTGGTCTGAATAGTTTTAGGGGTAAATTCTGCCTGCTCGGAAATCCAGCTGACTATTCCTGTCAAAGTGTTGTATCCTGTGGTACCGTTATCTACCAGTACTTCGATATGCTCCCCGAGCTTTACTTGTTGCAACTGGACAGCGCTTGTATAAAACCTAAGCGTCATCGTATCCAATTCGGCAATGCGATATAAAGGCGAGCCCATTCCGACCATCTCGAAAGGTTCCGTCAACTTTGTGAGGACGGTGCCGTCGATTGGATTATAAATATAAGACTTACGGATTTGTTCATTCACCACATCGATCTGCGCGAGCATTGGTCCTTTTTCGGACAGGATACTCCGGTTGGTAGTTTGCGTCTGGGATTGAATCGCAGAAATACGCTTTTCAACGACATCAATTTCACCATTTATATCATCCAACTGTTTGGGGGTTGCTGCTTTTTTTTCGACCAGTCGCTTCACCCTGTCCCGTTCTCTGGTCAGGTTGGCTTTTTGATTTTTCATGACTTCGATATCTGCCAGGTCAGTCCTGAGTTTTTGGGGTAAGGTGTTGATGGTGGCTTGAATTTGTTTGCGCTGAAGGTCTAATTGTGTGGTATCTACCAAAGCGATTAATGTGGCTGCTTTTAGCTGTTGTCCTTCTTCCACTTTTAGAAATAATAAGCGGCCATTTGCTTCTGCGCTTACTGTGGTTGGGGTCGCTTCGAAATTACCGTAAGCATCAGAAAGTGTTACTTGTTCCTTGCAGGAAGTGAAGAGGATAATTGCGATAATGAATATTGATGATCTGGACATTATTGATTTGTTTTGAATATTTTATTTTATAGAAAGGGTTTATTTTGACGCTGATGGACGCTGATTATTATGATTTTTTATGTTGGGTTCGATATTATTTATTCGCTGAAACAAGTTAGAAACTTGTTTTTATTGCCTTCTCCCAAGTTAGCTTATTCGACATCCTCAGGGAAAACTTGAAAGAGTATTTTTAATTCTCAAAGCCTCCGCGTTCGTTTAAAAATTCCACCTGGATTTTTAGTAATTCGGTCTGATGGATCGTTAAATTTTGCCTGGCCGATAATTCTGCATTTCCCTGAGTAAGGTAATCTGTAGAAGTGATGACCCCTTCATCTAATTGAGCAGCCAGTTGTTGTAAAATGAGTGCCTGCAATTGGGCAATTTTTTCATCTTGCTGAATTTGTGCATGGAGTCTTTTGACATCCGCCAGGTAATTGGCTTCCTGGGATGCTATATTAAATTCTAGTGTGGCCTGGGCATTATTCAATTTTTGAGCCTGTAAACTTAAAATCTCTTGGTCCACTTTTGATTTTTTCCAATCGGTAATTTGCCAGCCAAAACGAGCACCAATCACTGCATAAGGCGCAATATTATTATCCAGGATATTAAGTGGGTTTGGATAACCGACACCAGCCTGGGCATAAGCACCCAGTTTAGGTCTTTTCTGTGCTTCGATCATATCGGACTGAGCAAGAATGGCTTCTCGTTGCAGCCGAAATAACTTTTGTTCCGGTCGGTCAATCGTCGGAATAAGCTGAACTGCCGGCATTTCAGGAAAGGCCAATTGTACTCCATCTGCTAAATCCTCTCCGATCAGTTGCGAAAGTGAATTGACCAATCCGCTAATTTGGTAAGCCAGGTTATCTTGTTGGGCAGAAAGTTCCAATATTTTTACCTCGACTTTAGACATTTCGCTTTCGAGCGCTGTTCCTAATTCCACACTCGCCGCCACTCGTTCTTTTCTTACTTCAAGATCATTTAAGGAAAAGTCCAATAATTTAGATTGCTCTCTTCCAATGGTGATATTAATAAACAACTGGTTGATCCGCTTCCGCAAGGCAAAACGGTCGACTTCAATGTTTTGCTGATCTGCAACTAATTGCACCTCTTTTAATTTTCGTTGTACTTCATTGATTCCGCCATCCAGGATATTATAATTGGCTTCGACATAGGTCTTTAGGGAAAACAGTGGTTGGTCAATTTCAACCGGTACCATCCCGCCATCTGAATTTAAGCTCGTACTTTGAGATTGCAGTCGACCATCAGTATACCACATCAGGGATGGCAATTTTGCGATATCCAATTGTGCTATTTCTTTTTGATGGATTTGATCCAGGAGTCCTGTATTTTGAAGCACAGGATATTGCTTCTCTAATAATACATAGGCTTCAGAAAGCGAAATATCAAGACGTTGTTGTCCATTTGTAACAAGGGTCGATAGCAGGCTGCAGGCAAGGAGAAAATATTTTTTGATCATCATTTCTAACTTTGTTATTTAACTATTTGGTTAGTTGCAGTGTAAAAAAAAGTGCCTCAGACTTTAGTCTGTAAACGGCCTTAGGAACAGGCTAAAGCCTGTTATACTTTTAACGCACTTTTGACAAAATCCAGGATCACTTCTTTTCTTTCATTCATCAGGCTTTCAAAATCTTTATCCGGAAAATTGAATATTGTACAAAAAACTGGTTTGGCAATAAAAGGAAAAATAGTCATCCCCATAATATTTAAAAACAAATGTAGGGGAGCCATTTTTTTTATTTTTCCGGTCTCCATTTCCGTATGTATTTGTATGATAAAATTTTGAACCGCAGGAAAATAGGAAGCTCTTTTTTTCAATTCTTCTACAAAGCCTTCTCTTTGCTGCGACAATTCTGACATGATGAAAAAAGGAATATCCGGCTGGGCTATTAAGGTGACGGTATAGGTTTCAATTAGTCTTTCCACTTTCTCCCAAAAGCTGCCGGGAGCTTCCAATGCACCGGCAAATTTTGGAATCATATAGTTCAAAGTATGAACTAAAATCTCCTTGTATAATTTTTCTTTCGATCGGAAATAATAGTGCAACATGGCTTTGTTAATACCTGCCTCATCTGCTATTTCCTGCATTCGGGTTGCCGAAAAACCGTTTTGTACAAACTGCTTCCGAGCTACTTCCAATATTATTTGTTCTGTATCTTTTGCCATATCAACCACAAAGTTAAACTATTTGGTTAATTAATCAAATTTTATGAAATAATTTTTAAATACGTATTGAAAAAAGATTTGAGAGAGGTAGGAATGGGAAGGATAGTGATTCAGATATATTGCGAGTTAGTTTTTGCTTGCGAAACATTTGTCATACTTAATTCCTAAAATGTTGATTCGCTTTTTCGACGCTGAAGGACGCTGATTATTATGATTTTTTATGTGAGTTAATGCCAAAGGCATTAATAAGAACAGTGCCATCATATAAATCAGCGTCCTTCAGCGTCAAATAAAAACTTACTATGAGTAAGTTTAGCTACTACATAAAACCACTTATTTCTTTAAAAACATTGGGCTTTTCACTCCCTTCACTCCTGGGATTGCCATGAAAACTGAACCTGCGTCAGGATAAGCAATTTTTCCTTCGGGACTCATTTGAACACTCGCCGTTGTAATATAAAGGGTATCCAGATTTGCACCGCCAAAAGCACAGGCAGTGACATTTTGAGCGGGCACTTCAATTTTTGAAATCAGCTTACCCGTATTAGGATCAAAATGTGCTACTGCATTCCCGTTCCACATACCGACCCAGAGCCTATCGTTTTCGTCGATGGCCATACCATCCGGATAGCCAAGTGATATGGGTACTTCCACTGCGATTCGTTCATTGGAAATCATACCGGAGGCTTTATCAAAATCAAAAGCCTTAATCTTGCTAGTAGGTGTATCGATATAATACATGGTTTTTTGATCACTGGTCCAGACGATACCATTTGAAATCGTAATATTTTCGAGCATTTTGGTAGCGGTACCATCATGATCAATTTTATAAAGACTAGCTTTTCCGGAAGACTGGCCTAAATGCATCGAACCTACCCAAAGCCGACCAGCTGGATCACATTTTCCATCATTAAACCGGTTCTCCGGTATATCCGCTTCCACTGCTGAGAATAGTTTAATCTCGCCAGATTCGGTATTGATCGTATACATACCATCTTCCAAAGCTATCAAAGCTTCCTGATCACCTGAAGGTACAACCGTTCCAATCCTTGATGGTGTCGGGAAAGACCGGTTGGTTTTAGTCGCCGGATTATAAATATGAAATAGCTTACCCTCGATATCTATCCAGAAAAATTCCTGCGTCAGATGATTCCAGAATGCGCCTTCTCCGAGTTGGGCATCTATTTTATAAGCTAAAACTGCTTTTGTTGGATCCATAGGTTTGATTGGATTTTCTGTCATTACTTCGGGCTGAGGGCTTGAACAATTCGAAAGAATGAACGGGAATATTAGTAAAATTAAAATTTTGAGAATTGATCGCATTTTGAAATTAGCTTATGATTTTTTATGCTTTGGTGCACTGCACCTCCTCTGTTGATTGATTTAGTTTCCCCCTCACCTCTCACTCCTCCCCTCTCACCCTGTTCTAGTGATTATCCTCCGGCACTCCGCTCCCCGACTTCCCAACCAGAAAATCCATATCTGCTCCTTTGTCCGCCTGCATGACGTGATCCAGGTAAAGTTTTACATATCCCCGGTTAGTGAT